>JAQTVU010000431.1 GCA_028706695.1 Mycobacterium sp. | reverse complement strand
GATCTGACGCCGACGGTGAAGTCGTGCTGCCGCCCGGCGTCACGCTGATATCGCTCATCGATCGCAACGTCGCAAACGTCGGTGACGCCGTGGCCTACCGCTTCCTGGACTACAGCCGCGGGGCAGCCGGGCGCGTCGAGGAGGTGACCTGGACGCAGTTCGGTGTCCGGCTGCAGGCCATCGGCGCGCGGGTGCAGCAGGCCGCGAGCCGCGGTGAGCGGGTGGCGGTCCTGGCGCCGCAGGGCATCGACTACATCGCGGGTTTCTATGCGGCGATCAAGGCCGGCACCATAGCGGTGCCGCTGTTCGCGCCCGAATTGCCGGGCCACACCGACCGGCTCGACACGGCGCTGCGTGATTCGGAGCCCACGCTGGTGTTGACCACGACGGCGGCAAATGACGCGGTCGAGGAATTCTTGGCCAGCCTGCCGCAGCCGAGGAGGCCGCGGATCCTGCTCGTCGATCAGATCCCCGACTCGGCGGGGGAATCATTCGTCCCCACCGAGCTCGGCATGGAAGATGTGTCGCATCTGCAATACACCTCGGGCTCGACGCGACCGCCGGTCGGCGTCGAGATCACCCACCGGGCCGTGGGCACCAACCTGACGCAGATAATCCTCTCGATCGACCTGTTGGACCGTAATACCCACGGCGTCAGCTGGTTACCGCTCTACCACGACATGGGACTGTCGATGATCGGGTTCCCCGCGGTGTACGGCGGGCACTCGACGCTGATGTCGCCCGCCGCGTTCGTCCGCAGGCCGCTGCGCTGGATTCAGGCGTTGTCCGCCGGCTCGCGGGAGGGCCGGGTGGTCACCGCGGCGCCGAACTTCGCCTATGAGTGGACCGCGCAGCGCGGGCTGCCCGCGGAGGGCGACGACATCGACCTGGGTAACGTGGTGACGATCATCGGCTCCGAACCGGTCAGCATGGAAGCGATCAAGACCTTCAACAAGGCGTTCGCGCCCTACGGGTTGCCGCGTAATGCGTTCAAGCCCTCATACGGTATCGCCGAAGCCACCCTGATGGTCGCGACGATCGATCCCGCGGCCGAGGCGACGGCCGCGTATTTCGATCGCGAACAATTGGGCGCCGGTCGCGCGGTGCGTGTTGCGGCGGACGCGCCCGGCGCCGTGGCGCACGTGTCTTGCGGCCAGGTGACGCGCAGCTTGCGGGCGGTGATCGTCGACCCGGATACCGGCGCCGAGCTGCCCGGCGGCCGTGTCGGTGAAATCTGGTTGCAGGGCGACAACATCGGTCGCGGCTATTGGGGGCGGCCCACCGAAACCCGGCGGGCGTTCGGCGCCAACCTGCGCTCTCGGCTGCCGGAAGGCAGCCACGCCGACGGCGCCGGTGTCGGCGCCGCCTGGCTTCGGACGGGGGACCTGGGGGTGTATCTGGACGGTGAGCTCTATGTCACCGGGCGGATCGCGGACCTGGTGACCGTCGACGGCCGCAATCACTACCCGCATGACATCGAGGCCACCGTGGCGGAAGCCTCACCGATGGTGCGCCGCGGGTACGTGGCCGCTTTTTCCGTGCCGGCCGACAAGGCGGCCAACGGGGTGGCCGACAAGGCGGCCGGCAGGCATCTGCCGCGGACCGGGGGCGACCAGCGCCTGGTGATCGTCTCCGAGCGGGCGGCGGGCACCAGCCGTGAGGATCCGGGGCCGGCGGTCGACGCCATCCGCGCCGCGGTGTGGCAGCGGCACGGTGTGGCCGTCTCCGACGTGCGTCTGCTGCCCGCCGGCGCCATCCCGCGGACCACCAGCGGCAAGCTGGCCCGCCGGGCCTGCCGGGCCGCGTATCTCAGCGGCGGCCTGGATTAGCGCGACCCCGCCCCACCGAAACCCGGCGCCGAAGCCGGCGGTCAAGGGGTCGACATGGCCGAACGCCGACGCAACCAGTAGGCGTAGAGCGCACCCACCCCGGCAGTGACCAGCCCGTAGAGGGCAACGGCCCCGTGTTCGTCTGCGTTGGCGACGTTGCCCGACGCGATGGCCAGCGCGGTCGCGGGATGGCGGCAGCCGCTGGCGAACGCCAGCACCACCGATGTATCGCGGGCAGGCCCGCCGAGCGTGTGTCCGATGGCGACCATGACGCCGACGAACAGCACCATCGCGATCAGCGTCCAGTCACCCATGAGCGACCACATCGCCGGTGCCGCGGCGATGACCAACACGATGATGGCCACCGGCAGCGCCCAGCGCTGCAGGCGATCGATCGGATCTCCGATCCGCTCCGCGAGGTCCGGCCGGCGCGACCGGATCACCATGCCCGCGGCCAGCGGCACCAGCACCGAGATGACCAGCACCTGCGCGATCGCCCAGGAGCTGACGACATACTGGCGCCCGAACACGTGGCCCAGCAGAGGAGCGGCCACGGCGATCACGGGAATGGCCAGCACGGCCAGCACGAAGACCAGGCCGATCCCGTACTGCAGCTGCCGACCGGTCTTCCCTTCGCGGCGCGGCAGCAACGGCGGCAGCGGCGAAAGCGCCAGCGTGACAAGCGCGATGGCCACCTGGGGGGGTAGGTCCATCGTGCTCACCAAGACCGCGGCGATCACCGGCGCGACGACGAGCACGGACAGCAATGAACGGGCCAGCAGATCCGGGAGGCGCAGCACCCGGGTGACGTCGGCGAACTGCGCCGTCAGCCCGACGCCCAGGATCACCAGGAATTGGCTGATTTGGATGGCAATCTCCGCCGCGCCGGCCATCGTCACAGACCCAAGCCTGCCACATTACCCCTCGGCATCAGCCAAACGATGGCCATTAGTTGCCGTATCGAACTGTCACCGGGGGGCATGTTCGGTGGCCGGCACCGCTGCGGGCGCACGAGCGGATCGGGGCCGACGGCACCGGCGGCCACCGAGGCACTTTGGCGCGCCGGCGTGGATCTGGGCGATCCGAAACGGCGCGGGTGCACACGGATCGCCGTGGCCCTGCCTGGATGGCATCCTGGCCATGTGGGTTTGCTATTCCGGCTGGTGGAGCTGTTGCTCGTGGTTCTGCCGCTCGCAGGCATGATCGTTGCCGTCGTGAAAGCCTTCGCCGGCCACAAGCAGCGCACCGAGGGAGACGCGGGGCGGGCGCCCGGCGATGCGCAGCGGGCGGCTTTCCCGGCACACAGCCGCAACGACCCGGCCGCCCGGTGGCGGTCGCTTCGACGTATCGTCGAGGAGCACACCCGCACCGACGGCCGCTGGCTCGAGTACGAGCTCGACGCCGCGAAGCTTCTCGACTTCCCCCTCATGACCGACATGCGCGCCCCGGTCACGGTCGACTTCCACAAGGCCAAACTCCGCGCGGACCTCCTGCGCCCGGTGCAAGCCGAAGAGTTGCTCGACGACCCGGATGCCGCCGCCCGGTATCAGACCGCCGTCGAGGATTACGTCACCGCCTTCAACGTCGCCGAAGCGGAGGCCAAACGGCGGCGCCGCAGCGACTTTTCCCAAGCAGACCAGCACCGCCTGGCCCGCGCCCAAAGCCTGCTGCGGGTGGCGTCGGATTCGGCCGCGGCGCCGCTGGAA
>JAQTVU010000430.1 GCA_028706695.1 Mycobacterium sp. | reverse complement strand
GGGGTGCCCGTCGGCGGCGCCCTGGTCAGCTATTGTCGCGCAATGGATTCCCGATCAGTTCCGGGAGGTTTCGACCGCCGACCACGAAACCCGCGAGCGCCAAAGCGCACCGGATGCGGTGGAACACGCTGACGCAACCGGCCCGGTTGCGCTTAGCGCCCAACAGATTCGCCGCATCCGATCTTGAGGTCGACGACGAAGCCGATCGCCGTGTGCACCGCGGGCCACATCGCTCGGGCGAATGATTCGTCGCCGGTGACCAGCATGTGGTGCCGGACGCTGGCGGCGATGTAGGCGCGCCATCGTGCATTCCACGTGGTCCCGGGGTGTGGCCGCCCGCAAACCAGCGCTGGCGCCCGAGGGCTCTTGCGCGGCGGCGACCGACTGGGCGGTCTGGCGGCACATACACCGCCACCGCGGGATGTGCCGATTTCGACACGCCAACGGCGCGCATTCGAGCCGCCAGAACGGTGGGTGCAGCGCGTGGGCGTGGTGTTCTTGTGTCAATCGCAGTCCGGCGCTTGCGATCGTGTCGCGCATGACCGCAAGCGTGCCACCGACGTTGAGCACCCGGACCAGATCACCCGATCATCGCGGGGCACGTGCTGCAGGATCTCCGATGCGATGACACAGTCGAAATCGGCGACGATGTCCGCGGCCGACGACGACGCGACGGTGAGCAGATCCGGAATCTGGCACGAGACCTATCAGGCTCTGATTGTCGTGGACGACGTCGAAATCGTTCAGCCGGTCGGTCAGCAGCCGGGCCGCGCGCATCGTGAACGTCCGCGGTTCGGGGAATCCCGCCGTCCCCACGGTCAGCAGCTCCAGCAGGTCGATCACGTCGCGGATCTCGCTCGGAGGCGGCACCCGCAACGGGTCGGCCGCAGGGCGATTCACATGGTCAACTCTTCCCGGGGACCGCCCGAACCGAGACACCGCTTTGGTTACCAACCGCTTTTGCTACCATCGCGCGGTGCACGATGCACCGCCCCGCGGCATACGGCTTTTTTCCCGACGCGCTGTCTTCAAATTCGCTCTTGCGCCGGTCGCGCTGAACGTGGGCGTGGCGGCCGCCGCGGTCGGCGCGGAAGACGCCTTGGCCGACGACATCAAGCTGATCGATTTCGCCCAGCGCAGGATTCCGCCGGACCAGATCAAGTCGGCGGGCTACGCCGGGGTGGTGAACTACGTGTCGGAGTCGCGGCCCGGGGCCGATTTCGGGGCAAAGCCGCTCATCCGCGAGTACGCGGACGCGCTGCGCGCGGCCGGCCTGCAGATCGTCAGCAACTATCAGTACGGCAAGCCGGGTTGGCCCACTCCGTCGGATTACACGCGCGGTTTCGACGGCGGCGTCGCGGACGCTCACACCGCTATGGGGTTGCATGCCGCGGCCGGCGGCCCGGACTCGGCTCCGATTTTTTTCAGCGTCGACGACGACATCGACTCCAGCACCTGGAACGACGTGGCCGTCAACTGGTTTCGGGGCATCAACTCGGTCCTGGGCGTTCACCGCACCGGCGTCTATGGGAGCTGTCAGGTGTGCCGCTGGGCCATCCGCGACGACGTGGTCGGCAATTCCAGCACCGCCGGTCACCGGTGGGTCTGGCAGACCAAGGCATGGTCGCACGGCCAACGCGAGCCCATGGCGGTGCTCTACCAGGCGGTGGTCAACAGCCCGTCGAACCCCAGTCCACTCCTGGGTGGCATCAACGTCGACATCGATGACGTGCTCGCCCCCGACTACGGGCAGTGGGACTTCAGTCGCTGACGGCACTCTGACCGGGCCGGGTGCCGGGCGGGCGACTCGACGCGGTGACGCTCTGCGGGTTCGGCGCTTCCGGCCGGGTAGGCGTGGATCATCGCGGTGGTGAGCTTGGGCACGGCATGGATGAGGTCGTGTTCGGCGTCGTGAGCGATGCGGTGCGCCTCGGCCAGGCTCAGGACGGGGTCGATGTCGAGTTCGGCGTCGGCGTGCAGCCGGTGGCCGATCCAGCGCATGCGCACGCTGCGCACTGAGCGCACCCCGCGGCGGGCGGCCAGGGTGGTTTCGGCCGTTTCGACCAACGCGGGATCCACGCCGTCGAGCAGGCGCCGGAACACGTCGCGCACTGCGGTGCGCAGCACGGCCAGGATGGCCGCGGTGATCACCAGGCCGATGATCGGGTCGGCCAGCGGAAAGCCGAGGGCGACACCGCCCGCGGCGAACAGCACGGCCAGCGACGTGAAGCCGTCGGTGCGGGCGTGCAACCCGTCGGCGACCAGGGCGGCCGAGCCGATGCGCCGGCCGACCCGGATCCGGTAGACGGCGACCCATTCGTTTCCGATGAACCCGACCAGCCCCGCCAGGGCCACCCATCCGACGTGGCCGATCGGCTGGGGGTGGATGAGCCGCCGCACGGCCTCGTAGCCGGCGACGATCACCGACATCGCGATCATCGCGACCACGAACAACCCGGCCAGGTCCTCGGCGCGGCCGAAACCGTAGGTGTAGCGCCGGGTGGCCGCCTTGGTGCCCAGGGCGAACGCGATCCACAGCGGCACCGCGGTCAGCGCGTCGGAGAAGTTGTGAATCGTGTCGGAGGCCAGGGCGATCGACCCAGAGACCGCGACGATGACCACCTGGACGATCGCGGTGATCCCCAGGATCAGCAGGCTGGCCTTGACCGCGCGGATCCCCGCCGCGCTGGACTCGAGTGCGCTGTCGAGGCTGTCCGCGGCGTCGTGGGTGTGCGGGACCAGGACGCCTTTGATGGTGCCCGCCAATCCGTTCGGATGATCGCGGGCGTGCCCGTGACCGTGGGAGTGAGTCAACGCCGGCCCACCTTTCGTGGCGGGACGTCGGCCGTGATGCTTGGCACCGCGGCGCCGTCGCGGTGATGCGAGGGAATCCCCGGACCGGCGTGTTCGGCGTTGAACACCGCGTCGAGGACGAGCTCGCGGACGTGCTCGTTTTCCAGGCTGTAGAAGATCGTGGTTCCCGCGCGGCGGGTGCGGACAAGCCGCGCCATGCGCAGCTTGGCCAGGTGCTGCGACACCGACGGCGCGGGTTTGCCGACCCGTTCGGCCAGGTCGTTGACCGACAGTTCGCCGTCGGCCAAGGCCCACAGCAGCCGGATGCGGGTGGCGTCGGCCAGCATCCGGAAGACCTCGACGATCAGTCCGACCTGATCGTCTTCCAGCGAAACCATCGACCCATTACCTGCGTTCATGCGCAGATACTAGCGCACGGGAACCCGTCACCGGCGGCGTCCGGCCAGCGACGTGAGCAGGAACGCCGCGAGCACCAGCTGCACCCGCCGGTCAGGCGCGGTCAGCTGGGGGGAGCGCACACGATGGTGTCGGCGCCGAGAAGCGCCTGGCTGAGCACCCGCAACACGTCCGGGTCCGCCGGCGAGTAGTAGACGAACGTTCCTTCCCGGCGGGCTTTGACCAGGCCAGACAGGCGCAGCTTCGCCAGGTGCTGGCTGACGACCGCGGGCGCCGCATCGGCCAGCTCGGCCAGACACGCCACCGAGGTCTCGCCCTGCAGCAACG
>JAQTVU010000429.1 GCA_028706695.1 Mycobacterium sp. | reverse complement strand
AAACCTTCGAAGTAGGCCTCGCGCGGGGCGCCCGGAGAAAACAGCATCAGCACCGCGGCCGGCTGGTCGGCCTCGTTGCGGAAGCCGTGGATCCCGCCGGGTGGCACATAGAGGAAATCGCCCCGATGGCCGTCCGCCCACTCGTTGCCGTCGTAGAGCTTCATCGTTCCGGATAGCACGAAGAACGCCTCGGAGATGGTGCGGTGGAAATGCGGCCCGGGACCGCCGCCGGTGGGCGTGATGTCGACCCGGTACAGGCCGTAGTCGCCGTCGGTGGCCTGCTGACCGGCCAGGTAGTGGTACCGCACCGTCGGGGATTCGTAGTCCGGCGGCGCGTCGCCCCGCTTGATCCAGGCGCTGGTCTCGGGTTCGGCCCCGGTGTAGCGCGGCGGCGGATAGGGCGGCACGGCGAGGGACATGTATCCAGGCTGCCAGCTAGCGTCGCGGGGAGCGACCGGCGGAGCGGATATCGCCGTTACCTGGTCGATCGCGCCCGCCGCTTCGGCGGTTTCTATGCGCAGCTGCTCGATCTGTCCTGAGGCTGGCGCCCATCGCCGCCGTGGTGACCTTGCACTCGGCATGGGTGAGTGCTAAGAATGACCTTGGCACTCGCGCCCTGTGAGTGCTAGGTCGGGACGGTGAGACCAGCATTGGTCGTCCGTCGCGGGCACTGCACCCGGCTGGCGTAAGTAATGGGGTTTTCGTCACCCGATGACCCCAGTTTCATTCCCGATTCCGGAGGAAGCACTTCGCAATGGCCAAAACAATTGCGTACGACGAAGAGGCCCGTCGCGGCCTCGAGCGTGGGCTCAACGCCCTCGCCGACGCGGTACGGGTGACGTTGGGTCCCATGGGCCGCAACGTCGTCCTGGAGAAGAAGTGGGGCGCCCCCACGATCACCAACGATGGTGTGTCCATCGCCAAGGAGATCGAGCTGGAGGACCCCTACGAGAGGATCGGCGCCGAGCTGGTCAAGGAGGTCGCCAAGAAAACCGACGACGTCGCCGGCGATGGCACCACGACGGCCACGGTGCTGGCCCAGGCACTGGTCAGAGAGGGCCTACGCAACGTCGCGGCTGGCGCCAACCCGCTGAGCCTCAAGCGCGGCATCGAGAAGGCGGTCGAGAAGGTCACCGAGGCGCTGCTGAAGTCGGCCAAGGAGGTCGAGACCAAGGAGCAGATCGCCGCCACCGCTGCCATCTCCGCCGGTGACCAGTCGATCGGCGACCTGATCGCCGAGGCGATGGACAAGGTCGGCAACGAGGGCGTCATCACGGTCGAGGAGTCCAACACCTTCGGCCTGCAGCTCGAGCTCACCGAGGGGATGCGATTCGACAAGGGATACATCTCCGGTTACTTCGTCACCGACGCCGACCGTCAGGAAGCCGTTCTCGAAGATCCCTACATCCTGCTGGCCAGTTCCAAGGTTTCGACCGTCAAGGACCTGCTGCCGCTGCTGGAGAAGGTTATCCAGGCCGGCAAGCCGCTGCTGGTCATCGCCGAGGACGTCGAGGGCGAGGCTTTGAGCACCCTGGTCGTCAACAAGATCCGCGGTACCTTCAAGTCGGTGGCCGTCAAGGCCCCCGGCTTCGGCGACCGCCGGAAGGCGATGCTGCAGGACATGGCGATCCTCACCGGCGGCCAGGTGATCAGCGAAGAGGTTGGCCTCACCCTGGAGAACGCCGATCTGTCGCTGCTGGGTAGGGCCCGCAAGATCGTCGTCACCAAGGACGAGACCACCATCGTCGAGGGCGCCGGTGAACCCGACGCCATCGCCGGGCGGGTGGCCCAGATCCGCCAGGAGATTGAGAACACCGACTCCGACTACGACCGCGAGAAGCTGCAGGAACGCCTGGCCAAGCTGGCCGGCGGCGTTGCGGTGATCAAGGCCGGTGCAGCCACCGAGGTGGAACTCAAGGAGCGCAAGCACCGCATCGAGGACGCGGTCCGCAACGCCAAGGCGGCCGTCGAGGAGGGCATCGTCGCCGGCGGTGGCGTGGCCCTGCTGCACGTCGCCCCCGCACTGGACGAGCTGAAGCTCGAGGGTGACGAGGCGACCGGCGTCAACATCGTACGGGTGGCGCTCGTGGCCCCGCTGAAGCAGATCGCCTTCAACTCCGGGCTGGAGCCCGGCGTCGTCGCCGAGAAGGTCCGCAACTCGCCCGCCGGTACCGGCCTGAACGCCGCCACCGGAGAGTACGAGGACCTGCTCAAGGCCGGCGTCGCCGACCCGGTCAAGGTCACCCGTTCGGCGCTGCAGAACGCCGCGTCGATCGCCGGGCTGTTCCTGACCACGGAGGCCGTCGTCGCGGACAAGCCGGAGAAGGCCGGGGCTTCGGTCGCCGACCCGAACGCCGGCATGGGCGGCATGGATTTCTAAGCAAGTCAACGAGACAGCCCGGTTCCCTGTGGACCGGGCTTTCTCGTGTCTCAGGGCCGGTCGCGTGGCGCGCAGCGTCCTCGTAGCCCGGGCCCGGGCCTACGCCGGCAGGGAAAAAACCACGCAGTCGTGCAGGCAACCCCTGGCCCCGCCGGGCGTTTCCGGGTCGGCGTCGCGGTGCAGCAGCGCACGCGTGGGCACGATACCCAGGGCCGCGGCGTCGGACATCTCGGCGCGGCCGTCGACGATCAGCGAGTAGCCGCCGGCCTGCGGCGGGGGCCACAGCAGCGTGACCTCGTGGCGGTGGCAGAGGTTCTCGCGGGTGTGCCCGCCGATGGGTCCGACGTCGAGGATCGCCCCCCCGCCGTCGGCTCCCTCCGCCCGCTCGCGCAACTGCGGCTGGACCGTCACGGTATGCACGCGGTAGCCCTCGTCCACGGTGATCAGGTACGCGTACGGGTAGTCGGCGAGCGCGGCGGCCAGCCGACCGACGTCCACATTCTTCTTCGTGCGCATGGTGTAGAGGATAGGCGGGCGGCTAGTCGGGCACTCCCGGCAAGCCCGACTCCCCGGTGCCCGGGCCTGGCGCGGCGCCGGCACCGCCGGTCTTGTTGAAGAAGCCCGAACCGGGGATGCCGGCGTCCCGAACGGCCGCGCCGCGGAAGCTCGAGTCGCTGGCGGCCGGGGCGACGACTTCCGAGGGGGCCGCGGTCGCCCGTACCGCCACGGTGGGAGCGGACGTGTTCGCGCTGCTGACGACGCCGGCGCTGGCGCCGGCCGGTTCGATGGCGGGGGTGACGGTGGTGCCCTGGTGGATCGGGGCGGCGAAGGCGGCGTTGGCCACGCTCGGATGGAGCAGCCCCGGGTTTCCGATGCTCGGGTTGAAGCCGCCGGTGTACGCCCCGGCCGAGCTGAGCACGTCGGGGCGCATGATCGGCGCGCTCAGGCCGCCGGTGACGTAGCGGGCGGAGCCGAGCAGGCCCGGTTCCGTGCCGGACTGGCCGCCCAGACCGGCATCCTGCAACATGCCCACGCTGGAGGCGCCGTTGTTGAAGAGGCCCGTGTTCATGGCGCCGGAATTGGCCAGGCCGGTGTTCAACGTGCCCGAATTGCCGATCCCGAAGTTGCCGTTGCCGGAGTTGAAGAAGCCGACGTTGTTGGTCCCGGAGTTGAACAGGC
>JAQTVU010000428.1 GCA_028706695.1 Mycobacterium sp. | reverse complement strand
GGGGCAACGATCTGTCCATTAGGACTCAAAGATCCTGGCTCTTAAAAGTGCTCACCCGCCGGCCGCTACCGGTGGCGAGTCTGCCGGATGACTGACCCGCTCGTTCTCATTAGGCTCATAGAAACCGGCCTCGGCGACCCCCAGCCCGATTCGGGTGATGATCAGCCCGCCCGCGGTGTCGACGAACGCCGGCGCCGCCGCGAGCACTCCCCAACCGGTCAGCAAGATCGCCAGCCAACGGCGTAGCCCCACCCGGTGAAACACCCAATTGGCGGGCACCTGAAATGCCACATAACCCAGAAAGAAGCTGCCCGACACCACACCGTAGGCGCTTGCCGACAGCTGCAGGTCGGCGTTCATGGTCAGCGCGGCGGTGGCGATGTTCACCCGGTCTAAAATCGCCACCACGTAGAGCACCAGCAGCAGCGGAAGCAGCCGGCGCCCCACCCGGCGCAACAGCAGCCCATCATCGCAGCCTCCAATTCTCAAGTGGGTGTAGATGGTGTTTAGGAGGCGCAGCAGGACAGCCTGGAGACGTCGGTGCTATAGGACTGGCAGGCGATCTTGATGGCTTCGACCATGGTCAGGTACGGGGCCCAACTGTTGGCGACCTGCTGCACGGTCATGCCGCCGGCCAGGATGTAGACCCCGGCCGCGGCGAGTTCGCCGGCATCCTTGGCGACCGCGGTGATCCCGAGGATCCGTCCAGTGTCGGCGTCAGCGATCACCTTGACGAAGCCGCGGGTGTCGCGGTTGACCAACGCCCGGGGCACGTAGCGAAGAGGCAGCACACGGCAGTCACACCGGATGCCCGCCGCGACGGCCTGTTCCTCGGTCATCCCGACCGCACCCAGCGCGGGGCTGGTGAACGTCACCCGGGGCAGGTGCGTGTAGTCGACCGACCGGTTCGCGCCAGTGAACGCATTGTCGACAACCAGCGCGCCGTGGGAGGCCGCGACGTACACGAATTGGCGCTGCGCGGTGACGTCCCCGGCTGCCCAGATCCGCGGGTTCGACGTCGCGAGCTGATCGGTGACCGCAATCTCCCCAGCATCCCCGGTCGTGACATCCACCGCCTCAAGGTTGAGCCCATCGGTGACCGGGGTTCGGCCCAGCGCCACCATCAGCCGCTCAGCGCTGAACTCCTCCCGGCTGCCGGCCACCGACGCGACCGCGACCACCCGCCCGGTGGCCGGATCGGTCGTCACCGAGTCAACGATCGCTCGGCAGACCACCCGGATGCCCTCGTCGGCGAACACCGTGAGCAGGCCCTGGGACGCCTCGGGGTCCTCCCGGGAGGCCAGCCGGGAGCGGACCAGCACGGTGACCTTGCAGCCCAGCCGGGCAAACAGCTGGGCCTGCTCCAAAGCGACATACCCCCCGCCGAGCACCAGCAGCGTCTCAGGAACCTCCTTGAGCTCCATCGCCGTGGTCGAGGTCAGGTAGTCGACCCGGTCTAGGCCGTCGATCGCGGCGATGGTGGGCCGAGAACCGGTCGCGACCAGATAGTGCGCGGCCACAACGAGTCCGCTGCTGCCGTCCTCGGCCCGCACCCGCAGGACCGGAGCGTCCGGCGGGCCGTCGAACGAGGCCTGCCGGCGCAGCAGCCGCCAGCCGTAGTCCTCGGCGATGTCGAGGTACTTCTCCGCGCGCAGCGCTTCGACGAGAGACCGCTTTCCGTCGACGAGGCCGGGCATGTCAACCGGGTCGGCACTGGTGCTGATTCCAGGGAAGCGGCCAGTGTCGAGGGCGATGTGGCGGGCCTCGGCGGCGGCGATCAGTGCCTTGGAGGGCACGCAGCCGGTGTTCACGCACGTCCCACCCACCATGCCGCGCTCGATCATCGCCACCGACTTGCCCAGCGCCGAAGCGCGGATCGCCGCGGCAAACGCCGCCCCACCCGACCCGACCACGGCAAGATCGACCTTCGTCTCTTCCACGTGGCTCTCCTCATCCATGTTTCGCGGGGAGTTCGCAGCCTTCTGGCCCGCAACGGCGGCTACTTGGAGAGACCAGGTCCCGCACCGCGAAGACGACCATGACCACCAGTCCCGCGTACAGCACAACCCTTGCCGACCCGTGAGCCAGGGCTTCGCTCATGAACGAAACCCACCCGATCAGAACGAGGATCGGACCGATCATCCCCAGGGCGCTGTGGCGCCATTGCCGATGGGTGAACCACCCCAGTCCGTTGGCGACCAGTACGAGCGCGGCAAACAGCGGCAGGACGTCGATGAATACGTCTTCCCATTGGGAGAGAAATCCCAGCCCGATGACCGCCCCGATAGCGCCCACCGCCGGGAAGCGCATGGCGCAAGCCATGCTGGACACGACGGTGCCGACAACGCCAACCTTGTCAGTCATGATGCGCACAATCTGTCGCACATGTCTCTCCTGAATCGCTTGGAAAATCCGTTTGTCAGCGCCAGAATGAACCTTCCAGTACAGATGAAGGTCAAGTCCCTAATCAAACGAGAGGTAGGGATTTTGGCCCAGCGCGCCATGTTGGCGGTGCTCGTGCCGGCCTCTTTGGCGATGTCGGGTAGGGCGCGACGTTTGGTGACGTACTGGTCGTAGAGCCAGTCCCGGTCGATCGTCGTCCGTGCTTGTCGACCGGGTTCGCGTAGCGGGAGCTCGTAATCGCGGGCAAGACGCGCGATAACTTGACGGCTGACTCCAACCGTTGCCGCAATAGCTTTCAGCGACATGCGCTCACGCTCATAGAGATCGACCAGGCGTTCCCGTGAGAGCGCTGCTTTGGCGGTCGAGTAGGCGCGGTTGTAGGACGTCGGTAGCGGTGCGCTCGGCTCCGGATCCGGCCTGGGCGCGGGGTGGGCCTCAAGTAGGAAGCGCACGGTGTCGAGACTGGTGTTCAACCGGTGCGCAGCCGCCCCAAGCTTGATTCCGTCCACCGCCATGACGCGGTGTAGGTCGGCAATGTCGACAGCGGCGGGGTCGGGTCCGGGCAGGTCGAGCCCGTCGAGCACTCCATTTGGCGGGTGCCAGGCCACTGCTTCGTCGTCGATACCCTGGTCGGCCAAGAACTCCTGGGCATGTTCGTTGAGCGCTTGGGTTAGTTCGGGTGTGAGGTGGCGGGGGAAGTCGGCCGTTTTGGTGCGAAAAGCGCTGTCGTCCAAGGCCGATGGCGATGTGCTGGTGGGCTGTCCGCTGAGGCGCTCGAACAGAAAGCACCTGGCGATCCGTGCCCGGACCGACCGCGGTCCCGGGGTGGCGGTGTCGCGACAGATCTGTGCCCATACCTTGTCCGGCAGCAGCATGCTGTAGTCGGCGTGGCGGCGGCGTTGGTAGTCGATTGGGATGTCATTGTCGGCGAGGTAGTCGGCCATTCGGATGAGAGCGGCGCGAATGCTTGGCCACTGGTCCTGCTTTTCCAGGAGCTGCAGGACGCGGGAGACGGCGTGGCCCTCGATGGGACTGTCGATCACGCCGGCGGCTTCATCGAGGTTGAGCCTGCTGTTGACCAACAGAAGGATGGCGGACAGTGCTGGGCGCAGTTGCCATTGGTGGCAATTCGGGATCGCCAATGGTAGTGACCACGTCGGCCATAGCATCG
>JAQTVU010000427.1 GCA_028706695.1 Mycobacterium sp. | reverse complement strand
CGATCAACCTCGCGCGCTACGAGAACACAGTTAGCGTCGTCGGCCCAGTTGGGGCCGCCGTCAAGCGTGGAGCCGACCGTAAGACCCGGCCCAGCCGGGCAGGTGGCTGTGAAGCGCGGAAGGGACGCAGCCACAAGGCTGCCGAACAACCCCGAGACGGGGTGCAAGTCGCGTGACCACTAAAGATCACTCACTTGCAACGGATGTCACGCCCCTTGCGGACCTGTTGCATGGGCGGTCCGGGGCGGGGCCGGTGCGCGAGCGCCGGCCCGTTTACGTCGATTTGCTGCCGCCCTGTAATGCCGGTTGCCCGGCCGGGGAGAACATCCAGGCCTGGCTTGCCCACGCGACCGGCGGCCGGCACGAGCAGGCCTGGCGCCAGCTTGTTGCCGACAATCCTTTTGCCGCGATCCACGGACGGGTGTGCTATCACCCGTGTGAAACCGTCTGCAACCGTGCCCATCTCGACAGCTCGGTGTCGGTTCATTCGGTGGCGCGGTTCCTCGGCGACCTTGCTTGCGAGCGACGCTGGGGGTTCGAACCGCCGGCTACCCGCACCGGCAAGCGGGTCCTGGTCGTCGGCGCGGGGCCGAGCGGACTCTCGGCGGCCTACCATTTGGCAGTCCTCGGACACGAGGTCGAGATCCGCGACGCGGGCGCGATGCCCGGCGGGATGATGCGTTACGGCATCCCGAGCTACCGGCTGCCCCGTGACGTGCTGGATGTCGAGCTGAACCGCATTGCCGCGCTGGGCGTGGAGTTGACCTGCGATCATCGGGTCGATGACCTCGCGGCCGAGCGCGACGAGGGCGGGTTTGACGCGGTGTTCGTCGCGGTCGGTGCGCATCTGGCCAAACGAGTCGACATCCCCGCCCGCGACGCCGGCACGATGGTGGACGCGGTGTCTTTTCTGCACGACGTCGCCTCCGGCGAAAGGCCGGCGATCGGGCGCCATGTCGCCGTTTACGGCGGCGGCAACACCGCGATGGACGCCGCCCGGGTGGCCCGCCGCCTCGGCGCCGAGGACGCGGTCATCGTCTACCGGCGCACTCGCGAGCAGATGCCCGCCCACCAGGAGGAAGCGCAGGATGCCGAACGTGAGGGTGTGCGGATCAACTGGCTGCGCACGATCAGCGCCTTCGACGGCCCCGAATTGCGGGTCGAGGTCATGGAACTCGACGACGCGGGTTACCCACGACCGACCGGACGTTTTGAGACGCTGGCCGCCGACACCCTGATCATGGCACTCGGTCAGGAAACGGAATCGGCGTTCATGCGGACGCTGCCGGGAGTCGAGTTCGATGACGACGGCAGCGTGCGCGTCTCGGAATCACTGATGACGGGCTGTCCGGGCATCTTCGCCGGCGGTGACATGGTGCCGTGTGAGCGCACCGTCACCGTCGGCGTCGGGCACGGGAAAAAGGCGGCCCACCACATCGACGCCTGGTTGCGCGGCGCGCCGGGCGCACGCCCGGCCAAACACCCGACGGCGACGTTCGCCTCGCTGCACCTGTGGTTTTTCGGTGACGCAACGCGACGTCAGCAGCCTGAACTGGAGCCCGCACAACGGGTCGAGAGTTTCGAGGAGGTCGTCGGCGGTTTGTCCGCCGACGAGGCGACCTACGAGGCGGGGCGTTGCCTCTCGTGCGGGAACTGCTTCGAATGCGACGGCTGCCTCGGCGCGTGCCCGGAGGACGCGGTGATAAAACTCGGGGTCGGGCACCGATACAAGTTCGACTACGACAGGTGCACGGGGTGCGCCGTCTGCTTCGATCAGTGCCCGGTACACGCCATCGATATGTTTCCGGAGCCGAAATGACACGCGCCACGGTGGACGGCAACGAGGCCGCCGTTTCGGTCGCCTACCGGCTCAACGAGGTGTGCTGCATCTACCCGATCACACCGTCGTCGCCGATGGCCGAGTTGGCCGACGTATGGTCCAGCGCGCAGCGGCCCAATGTGTGGGGCACCGTCCCGACGGTGGTGGAGATGCAAAGCGAGGGCGGAGCGGCGGGCGCTTTGCACGGCGCCCTGCAGGGCGGCGCTTTGACCACGACCTTCACCTCGTCGCAGGGTCTGCTGCTGATGATCCCGAATATGTACAAGGTCGCCGGCGAACTGACGTCGGCCGTCATCAACGTGGCAGCCCGGTCCGTGGCAGCGCAGGCATTGTCGATCTTCGGAGACCACTCGGACGTGATGGCCGTGCGGCAAACGGGATTCGCGATGCTCGCGTCGGCCTCGGTGCAGGAGGCGCAGGACCTGGCGCTCGTGGCGCAGGCGGCCACGCTGGCGACCCGGGTACCGTTCGTGCACTTCTTCGACGGATTCCGAACCTCGCACGAACTCAACACGATCGAGACGCTGTCGGACGACGACCTGCGGGCGCTGGTGCCCGAAGAGTTGGTGTGGGCGCATCGCGGACGGGCGCTGTCTCCCGAGCGCCCCTTCATTCGCGGCACCGCGCAGAACCCGGACGTCTTCTTCCAGGCGCGTGAAACGGTGAACCCGTTCTACGCGCGGGTTCCCGGTGTGGTCGAGGACCTGATGGCCCGCCTGGGCGAGCGCACCGGCCGCAAGATGAGCATCGTCGACTACACCGGCGACCCGCAGGCGCAGCGAGTGCTGGTGCTGATGGGCTCGGGCGCCGAGACCGTGGTGCAGACCGTCGCCGCACTCGCCGAACGCGGCGAGCGGGTCGGCGTGGTGCAGGTGCGGCTGTACCGCCCATTTCCCACCAGAGCGCTCCTCGAAGCGCTGCCGGCGACGGTGCGCACGGTCGGCGTTCTGGACCGCACCAAGGAGCCCGGGTCGGTCGGCGAACCGTTGTTTCTGGACGTTGTCGCGGCGCTCGCCGAGGCCTTTTCTGACGGGGAAGCCGACGGAGAACGACCGGTCATGCCGCGCATCGCCGGCGGACGCTACGGACTGTCTTCGAAGGAGTTCACGCCCGCCATGGTCGCCGGGGTGTTCGCCGAACTCGCTCGCGAGCAACCACGGCGCCGTTTCACTGTCGGTATCGACGACGACGTCTCCGGTACGAGTGTCGACTACGACCCGTCGTTCGACATCGAGGCGCCCGACGCGTTCCGGGCGGTCTTCTTCGGGCTGGGGTCGGACGGCACCGTCAGCGCGAACAAGAACACCATCAAGATCCTGGGGTCCGAAGAAGGGCTGCAGGCCCAGGGATACTTCGTCTACGACTCGAAGAAATCGGGTTCGCAGACCGAGTCGCACCTGCGTTTCGGGCCGAATCCCATCCGCGCCCCCTACCTCGTCAATGGAGCAAACTTCGTTGGCTGCCACCAGTTCCGGTTTCTCGACAAAGTGGACGTGCTGGGTCGGGCTGCCCCGGACGCGACGCTGCTGCTGAACTGTCGGCAGCCTGCCGCGAAGGTCTGGGACGCGCTGCCCCGGCCGGTTCAGGAACAGATCCTGGCCAAGCGGATCAGGCTCTACACCGTCGACGCCGACCGGATCGCACGTGAGGCCGGGCTGGCCGGGCGGATCAACATCGTGTTGCAGACATGCTTCTTCGCGATCTCCGAGGTGCTGCCTCGTGAGCGGGCAATCGCCC
>JAQTVU010000426.1 GCA_028706695.1 Mycobacterium sp. | reverse complement strand
GAAATCGGTGCCCGGCAGTACACCGACCTCGGTGCAGTAGGCGGTCTGCTTCATCGGCGCCGGCGGCCCGGGCGGACCGTCGGGCGGCACCGCGGCCGGATCGATCGTCGGCGGGGAGATCGCATACGCCGGCGGCAAACCGGCCAGCGCCCCCGAGGTGAGCAACAGGGCGGCCACGGTCGCGCGCGGAGCGCGACCGTGCCACACCCTTCGGTTACCGGTAGCGGATCGCTGCATAGACATTCATCAACCAGAATGCCAGCGGAAAGATCGGCATAAGGCAGAGATATTCAATCCATTCCACAAATTTGCGGAACAATGGACTGTAGATCGTGTTCGGCACCACCGCGGCCGCCGTCAAGCCCGCAGCGGGCAGCAGCACCAGAATCGCGACGCCGATCGAGATCGCCAACGGCGACTGCAGCACCAACGCGTAACGCGCGACCACCGCACCGACGATCATCACCGCGGTGCCGGCCAGGAAGATCGCCTGCCAACGGTCGACGTAGGAGCGGCCGCGCAGCATCAGGAAGCCCGCGGTGAAACCGGCCAGGAGCAGTGGCAACCAGCGTTGGCCGGTACGAGGATCGGACAGCGCGGTCAGCGAGAACACCATCAACACGCCCAGCCCGACAAGCAGGCCCGTCAGGAATGAGCGGGCGCGCTCGGCCTGCAACACCACGTCGCGAACCGACGCCGGCCCCTCGAGGACCGGAGGACCGCCTTCGGGACGCACCACGGTGGTGGGCAGGTCGGGACGGGCCTCGAAAACCCAGCGGCTGGTCGCCGACGGGAACACCGGCAGCCGGATCCCGGCCAGTCGACGGGACAGCGCCGGAGCGCCGTGATACGCGAGCACACAGACCAGCACGATGCTGCTGAACATCGTCACCGTGCTGACCATCGCCACCATTCGGGCCAGGCTCACCACCATCGCCACCCCGCTGATGGTGACGAGCGCGGTGTAGATTCCCAGCCGCCGCCCGGTGAAACGCAGAGCCAGCGCCGCGGCGACGGTCAGTACGCCGAATCCCAGCACCGCATGCGGCGACCCGACGCCGCCCGGGGGCGCCGCCGCCGCGCCGACGGCGAGCGGGGCCAGGCTGCTCAGCAGCATGACATCGGTGACCCGCCGATCCGCGTCCGTCTTGGCCCGTATCGCGAGCATGATCGACACGGCCAGCATGGTCGCGGCGATCACCGTGCCGTAGACAGTCGGCAGCCAGGAGTTGTGGTGCCAACGCCACCAGCCCATCAGGGCCGCGGCGGCGACCACACCAACCGCCACCATCGAGGCGCCAACCTGCACCGCGACGACCGGGTCGATCGCGGTGAAACGCTTACTGAGGCTGGTCGCGACGGCCGTGGAGATGTGCTCGATGACCTGCGAGCGGCGCTCGGCGTCCTGGATGAACCGGATCCACAGCCGGTCGCCGTCGTAAACGTCCTGCTCGGTAAGTGACTGCGCGGCCCGCAGCGGGGTGCCGTCGACCAGGCACAGCGCCCACCGGCCGCGACCGGTGGCCCCCAGCTGTTCCTCACCCAACTCCCGCAGCCGACTGTTCACCACCTTCAGTAGCGGGTCGATCATCACCGAAACCGGGGCGTTGGCGTCCAGCAGGACGCCGATCTGGACGCCCTCGCCGGCCATCACGCCGACCACCACCGCCCGGGGCTGTGCGATTCCCTCGACGTCAGGCTGTAGTGCTTCAACTACCGCGGTCATCGCGCCACTCCCCCTGCCATGGTGAATGTGTAGCCCCGTGTCTGGCACGCGGGGCCCTGGACCGGTGCTCCCGCCGAGGCGGCGCCGCCTCCGGTTAGGTGCGACGCGAGGAATTCGGATTTCATCTACCTTGCCTCATCGATTATGGGTTGTCGGGACACGGACTCGGCATTTGCCAGTGATTCCAGAGAAGTATGCAGGGTCCGGGTCCGGGCCGCACGCCGACCGAATAAGGGTAAGTTAACTCTGCGTTTCGCATCGGACAATCTCGGACAATCTCGGACAATCTCGGACGATCAGACCCTGCTATGCGTTTTCCATTCGCCGTAAGGCAAAGTGTCCAGCACGGTCTTGACGCCCACTTGCACCAGCTGCGGGGTGGCCGGGCAGATCGCAAGCCACGCCTCACCGGAACCCGCCGTGCGCGCCTGCTGATAAAGGGCGATCCGGCCGCCCGACCCATCCTTGAGGGACAGCACCGAGGCGCTGGGGCCCTTGGCATCGTCACGATATTGACGGGCATAGACCGCGACCTCGGCCGCGGGGTCGGACAATGCCTGACCCAGCGCGGCCACCGTGGCGGCACTGATGCCCATGCGCCGCAGATCCCCGCCGGAGAACACGTTGAAGCCTGACTCCTGCCAGGACTTCGTCGCTTCCAGCATCTCCTCGAGCGGCACGTTGACTGCGTTGATCGCCGCGGGCTCTGCGTGGTGAATCGACTCGAGACCGTCCATCACCAACGCCGCGATGGACGCGCTGTCCGCGACGGCGACGTCATCGACGGTGATGTCGCTGCCGACCCGTACCGCCGACACCCAGTGCTGACCGCGGCGGGCCAGCACAACCCTGAACTCGTTGTCGGGGATGTCGCGCGAACCGGGTGGCTGATTCTCGTCGTCGACCACGCCGTACAGCAATTTGCCCCGCGACAGCAGGGCCACGACCTCGAGGTCGGGTGCGGCGAGCACTCTCATCCGGGCGGCCACCTGCTCATTGACCTTGTCATTCTCGACGATGCCCTGCTCACGCATCACCGCCATTCCGGGATGTTCGTTGAGCCAGTCGTTCGAATCCGTGGAAACGAACGGACGGCACCGCAACTCCGGGGCGACGTGCCGGATGTCCAGGAGTGCCTGAAGCATCCAAAAGCCGTCAACGTTGACGGTGATGTCGGTGCGGGTGCTCTGTTGGTCCATCAGATACCTCGACGGTCCTTAAAATCGTAATGCACGGTAACCGCAGGACGCGGCAGCACACCGACGTGCAGTGTGCTGCCGCGCCTGAAGTTGTTGGTTAGGCCCAGCTGGAGCCGACGGCGCTGTCGGTGCTGGCCATGTTGGAGCCAGCCGTCTGCACCTTCTGCCCGTGGGCGTTGGCCTGCTCGTAGATCACCTGGAAGTTGCGACCCAACTGGGTGATGAACTCCTGGCAGGCCACCGAACCAGAACCACCCCAGAAGTCACCGGCAGCCAGCACATCGCGAACGATGGCCTGGTGCTCGGCCTCCAGCGAAGCGGCCTGCGCGCGAATCGTGGCGCCATGGGCGTCCACATCGCCGAACTGGTAGTTGATCGTCATAACGGTCTTCTCCTAACGTCTGAAATGGTACGCAGCCTCGCCTTTTGGCGCTAGCTGGACAGGATCTGCTGGGAGGCCTGCTCTTGCTGCTCGTAGTTGTTGGCGTCCCGGATCAAACCATCACGCACCCCGTGCAGCATGTTCACGATGTTGCGGAACGCCTGGTTCATCTGGCCCATCGTGTCGTATGAGGTCGCCTGCGCCTGACCGCTCCAGCCGGCGCCGGCGATGTTCATCGACGACGCCCACATCTTGCGCGCCTCATCCTCAA
>JAQTVU010000425.1 GCA_028706695.1 Mycobacterium sp. | reverse complement strand
ACCGAATACGTCGACGTGGTTGCCGGAGTGAATTTGGTGCAAGATCGCGTGGTTCAGCGCCAAGACACCCTGCGCCACCGACGCGTTGAAGGTCAGGCTGTTGACGCCGGTGATCGGGTACAGCCCTTCCGGCGTCGTCAACGGCCATGGGGAGGCGCCCGCATCGAGCAACCGGATATACAGGTCGTTCACGGCGTGGACATAGGTGCTGGGCGGTACCGGGATGCCGCTGGGTCCCATGATCAAGGCCACCGCGCCGGCGGGGTTGGAGACGGGTGCGGACATGCCGAACGGGCTGTCGGCGCTTTGCAGGGACGCGGCGGCGGTGGCCTCGGCGCCCGTGTAGGCGTTGGCCGCGGCCGTCAGGGTCTGCACGAACTGCCCGTGCAACGCCGCGGCCTGTGCGCTGATCGCCTGGTGGGCCTGCCCGCAGCTGGAGAACGCGGCCGCGACAGCCTTGGACACCTCGTCGGCGCCGGCGGACGCCACCGCGGTAGTCGGGGCCGCGGCGGCCGCGGTCGCCTCGGCGAGCGCCGCGCCGATGCGCTCGAGCTCCGCCGCCGCCGCCGACATAAGATCCGGGCCCGCAACCAGGTAAGACATCGCCTAACCTCCGCCATGGTCGGTTCGATCGCGGGTCGGTTCGATCGCGGGTCGGTTCGATCGCGGGTCGGTTCGATCGCGGGTCGGTTCGATCGCGGGTCGATTCGATCACGCGCCCTGGTCGGTCACAGCCCACACCCCGCGCCGACCGGCGCGTACCCACAAGGCGGCATTGCTAAACGTGACTTTCCCAACCCGCCCCTATCGCCGACGGCGCGCCGCGACGGCGCAGACCCGCCCGTTCGGCACTCGCGGGCGCACACGTGGACACCCGTTGGCCGCGTGGTGTCCGCCATCGAACGCTGCCGCGGCTCGCCGGCTCGACGGGACCGCCCCGATAGCCACCCCGATAGCATGGTCGTCGACCCATCGAGCCCTGGAGAGATCGCCATCATGACCGCGCCCGCACACCCCGTCCCCGCAGCCCCGATCCGGGTGCCAGCCGGAACTACTGCGGCCGCCGCTGTGCGGGAGGCGGGACTGCCGGGTCGCGGTGCGCCCGACGCGGTCGTGGTGGTGCGTGATGCCGAGGGCAAGCTGCGCGACCTGAGCTGGGTGCCCGACACCGACGCGGAGGTCGTTCCGGTGGCCGCCAACACCGAAGAGGGCCGCAGCGTCCTCCGGCACTCGACCGCGCACGTGTTGGCCCAGGCGGTCCAAGACCTCTTCCCGCAGGCCAAACTGGGCATCGGGCCGCCGATCACCGACGGCTTCTACTACGACTTCGACGTGCCCGAGCCGTTCACGCCCGAGGACCTGGCGGCGCTGGAAAAGCGGATGCGTCAGATCGTCAAGGACGGGCAGCTGTTCCACCGGCGGGTCTACGCATCCAAGGATCAGGCGCGCGCGGAGCTCGCCGGCGAGCCCTACAAGCTCGAACTGGTCGACGACAAGTCCGGTGACCCCGACGTCATGGAGGTCGGCCCCCCAGGCAGCAATGACGAGCTGACCGCCTACGACAATCTGAATGCCCGCACCCGAGAACGGGTTTGGGGTGACCTGTGCCGCGGGCCGCACATCCCCACCACCAGGTACATCCCGGCGTTCAAGCTCACCAGAAGCTCGGCCGCCTACTGGCGTGGTGATCAGAAGAACGCCAGCCTGCAACGCATCTACGGCACCGCCTGGGAGTCGCAGGAGGCGCTCGACCGCCACCTGGAACTCGTCGCGGAAGCGCAGCGCCGCGATCACCGCAAGCTGGGCGCCGAGCTGGACCTGTTCAGCTTCCCCGACGAAATCGGTTCCGGCCTGGCCGTTTTCCACCCCAAGGGTGGCACCGTGCGCCGGGAGTTGGAGGAGTACTCACGGCGCAAGCACATCGAGGCCGGCTACGAGTTCGTCTACACCCCGCACATCACCAAGGCGCAGCTGTTTCACACCTCGGGCCATCTCGACTGGTACGCCGACGGCATGTTCCCGCCGATGCACCTTGATGCCGAGGTGAACGACGACGGGACGGTGCGCAAACCGGGCCAGGACTACTACCTCAAACCGATGAACTGCCCGATGCACACCCTGATCTTCGCCTCGCGGGGGCGCTCCTACCGCGAACTTCCGCTGCGGCTGTTCGAGTTCGGCACCGTCTACCGCTACGAGCAGTCCGGCGTGGTGCACGGGCTGACCCGGGCGCGCGGGTTCACCATGGACGACTCGCACATCTTTTGCGCCCGCGACCAGTTGCACGGCGAACTGGCCGCGCTGCTGCGGTTCGTGCTCGAGCTGCTCGGCGACTACGGCCTCGAGGACTTCTATCTGGAGCTCTCGACCAAGGACCCGGAGAAGTACGTCGGCACCGAGGAGGTCTGGGAGGAGGCCACCGCCGCCCTGGCCGACGTCGCCCGCGAGTCGGGGCTGGAGCTGGTGCCCGATCCCGGCGGTGCGGCTTTCTATGGTCCGAAGATCTCGGTGCAGGCCCGCGATGCGCTGGGCCGCAGTTGGCAGATGTCGACCATCCAGGTTGATTTCAACTTCCCGGAGCGCTTCGAGCTCCAGTACACCGCCCCGGACGGCACCCGCCGGCGTCCGGTGATGATCCACCGGGCGCTGTTCGGGTCGATCGAGCGGTTCTTCGGCATCCTCACCGAGCATTACGCGGGCGCGTTCCCGGCGTGGCTGGCGCCCGTGCAGGTGGTCGGCATCCCGGTCGCCGACGAACACGTGCAGTACTTGCAAGACGTCGCCGCGCAGCTGAAGTCACGCGGAGTGCGGGTCGAGGTGGACGGCACCGACGACCGGATGGCCAAGAAGATCGTCCACCACACCAACCAGCGGGTGCCGTTCATGTTGCTGGCCGGTGACCGCGACGCGCAGGCCGGGGCGGTGAGCTTCCGCTTCGGTGATCGCAGCCAGATCAACGGCGTGCCCCGCGGCTGCGCGGTCGACGCCATCGTCGGGTGGATCGCCGATCGCGAAAATGCCGTCCCCACAGCCGAACTGGTGAAAGTACCCAGCAGTGAGTGATCAGGAAGAATGCCGCCCCGACAACACGATCCGGGATCGGGGCGTCGGCGAGCGCGACCACCTGCTGCGGCTATGGACACCGTACCGGATGACCTACCTGGCCGAAGCGCCGGCGAAGCGCGGAAACGCCGGCCCCGCGCAGCCGTTCACCGACATCCCCCGGCTGTCCGACGAGGAAGGCCTGGTGGTCGCGCGCGGCGCACTGGTCTACGCGGTGCTGAATCTCTATCCCTACAACCCCGGGCATCTGATGGTGGTGCCCTACCGGCGGGTCTCCGAGCTGGAGGACCTGACCGAGGCCGAGAGCGCGGAGCTGATGGCCTTCATGCAGAAGGCGATTCGGGTCATCAAAAACGTGTCGCAGCCGCACGGCTTCAACGTCGGGTTGAACCTGGGCACCTCGGCGGGTGGGTCGCTGGCCGAACACCTGCACGTGCACGTCGTACCGCGGTGGGGCGGTGACGCGAACTTCATCCCCATCATCGGTGGATCCAAGGTGATCCCGCAGCTACTGCG
>JAQTVU010000424.1 GCA_028706695.1 Mycobacterium sp. | reverse complement strand
AACCTCACCGAGGCCGACTACTGCTTTCTGCTCGACCCGTGGTGGAATCCGGCCACCGAGGCGCAGGCCATCGACCGCACCCACCGCATCGGCCAGACCCGCAACGTCATGGTCTACCGGCTGATCTCCCACGACACCATCGAAGACAAAGTGCTCGCCCTCAACAACCGCAAGGCCAAACTGTTCGCCAGCGTCATCGATGACGGAAACGCCTTCGGCTCCGCGATCACCGCCGACGACATCCGCAAACTGCTCGCCTGAGCAAGGACATCGGCCCTTCACGGCTTTCCCGCTTTCCCGCTACATCCTCCCCTTGGCGCCGGGACGGCCCGTCCAGAGTCCGGTTGCCAGTGAGGCTGTCGCCGGTGGTGGCCGGCGGGTGGCGGCATTTCCGCCAGCCCCGCGTCACCGCAGATACGTTCAGTGTGCGGCGTTGGCGTCGCGCCAGGCCTGCCAGATCTCGGGACGCAGGCGGCCCCGGTCGGGCACCGGTAGGCCGGCGGATCGCGCCCAGGCACGAACCTCAGCGGTGCTCGGCCCCGGCGCCGGTCCGGCCTGGTGGAGGTCGCTGACGTCGAGCCTTTGCGGTGATATCCGGTGCAGCGCCGCGTCTTCGGTCTCCGACCAGTGATGCGCGGCGGCCAGGAATCGGTAGGTCCATTCCTCGGCGAGTTGGCGGGTCTCGCAGAACACCAGCGGCACGGTGGGCCAGCGGACCTGCAGTTCGGCCAACCCGTCGGCGACCACCGCGGGGCGCACCCGGTCGAGTTTGAACAACTGCGAGTAGCGATCTTCGATCACCAGCGCCGCCCGCGGCAGCGTGGCCAGGTCGCCGACCTGGTAACGCAGCTTTCCGCCGATGAGGCTGGCGACCAGGTCGGCCAGGGACTTGCGTTCCACACTGGCGATCAGCAACCCGCCGAGCTCCAGGCCGTAGTCACCGCATGGAAGCGCGCGGCGCACGGTTCGCGCCTGCTGGGTGGCGAACCGATAGGGGTACTGCTCATGCGCGTCGACGAGGATCGGCAGTTCCTCGACGCCATGGGCGCGGGCGGTCGGCGTGCGCACGTTGGGGCGGGCCTGCTTGCGGGTGCGCGGCGATTGCCAGAACACCGCGTCGCGTCCCCGCGCGGTGGTGAACACCAGTTGGGAGCGGTTCTCCCGGGCCCTCGTCACGATCACGTCGATGGCCGCCCCGCGGCGCTGGCAGGAGCGCAGTGCCAGGCGCTCGACGATCACCGCGTCGGCGGGCCACTCCGCCAGGTCGACCGGGTGGCAGTAGAGTGCCTTGATTCGCGGCCAGGTTCCCGAGGTCCGAAACAAGAGGTCACCGCCGGGCTGGGGGATCCGCAGCAGGTAGGGCAGCCGGGACTCCCCGGCCGGGTTCGCTGCGATCAATAACTCCGCCATGGACATCCAGTTTGCATTGTCGCGGTCGGCTCGGGCACTGATCGGGTAGTTGTGCCGGGTGGCGCGCCGTGCGCACCGCCGAATAGCCTGTCGGGCGATTCGAGTTGCCCGACACACCGCCGGCGCTCAGTGCGACTGGGCACGGCGACGCTTCGTGCGTGCTACGCGCGGGCCGGCGTGCGAGGCTGGATGCGTTTCATCCCGCGTGTCTCCAACCGACGCTTTCGATGCTGGCGCATTGACAACTACGGCAACAACGGCAACCACCACCGAGGTCGTCGACGTGACGAATGTCGTCGACGCGCGCCACATTCGGCCGGTCGAGACGACAGCGCCGACCGGCGGCGGTCGGCACCGCGTGCGATCACCTTGACGCACATTGCCGGCGGGCCGTCGGGACCGGGAGGGACCATCGACCTGCTGGGCGCCGCCGGCGCGTTGATATGCGTGCACCCTCCTGCGTTTGTCGCCGCGGCGGCCGGGAAGTACGTCAGCTGACGGATTCGCTCTGCTGGAGGAGGTCACGGCCGATGGCGATCTGCGACACCTGTGGCAATGACTATGACAAGACATTCACGGTCACCTGGCCCGACGGACGCACCGCCGCGTTCGACAGCGTCGAATGCGCGGCCGTTGAGCTCGCGCCGACGTGCGAACATCGCGGCTGCCGCATCCTCGGCCACGGCATCGAGGCCGGTGCCGCGATCTATTGCTGCGCGCATTGTGCCCGCCAGGCCGGCAATCCCGATGTCAGCGACCGGGACCCAGACGCCGGGTAGCGGTGACGATGCCGCACTGTTGCACCCGCGACCGATCGAGTTTCGCCTCCGGCGCGCCGGGTAGATCGGTGCCGAGGAGGGATAGCACATGGGACATGGCGATGATGTAATGCCGAATTATGACCAGCTCTCCCTCGGCGACCTGCGGCACCGGATTCGCTTGCTCAGCGAGGACCAGCTGCGGAGGTTGATCGACCACGAACGCAGCCACGGGGACAGGCTGCTCGAAGTCCTTCGCGCGCGCTTGAAAGAATTGCAGAGCGGCGCTGAGCCTTCCCGCGGCAACCAAAGTCACATCCCCGAAGTCGCTGGCACGCCAGGCGGCTCGCCCCGTCCCAGAGGCCACCGCCGCGGAACCAACCTCGCCGTTGCGGCACGGGGTCGCCAGTCAGACACCGGCCCGCGGACGACCCTAGCCGCTCGGTGATCCAGCGATCCCACGCTCCGGTCGACCGAGTTTTTTCCGGCCCCACGCCGCGGATGAGTCGCTGCAACTCGGTCGGAATGCGACCGCCGACGATTCCACGCCGTCTCAGCGGCCACGTCCGTGCCCGCCGCACGCTGCCGGGTCTGTTCGGCCGTTGAAGGATCCGATGAGGAAGGGCTGACCGTTGGATTACTCCGAAATACTTGCCGCCGTTGAGGATCGCGCACGCCTGTCCGGCTCGGAGGAAGCGCGTCGCGTCATCGAGGCCGTCCTGCGCACGGCAATCTCCCTGATGCCCCCGCAATCCGCAGCGGTGCTCCTCGAGCCGATCCCGGATAGCTTGAAACCGGCGGCGGCAGCCGCTCCCCCGCAGCCGAGTGATGACGCTGCCGAACTGGTCAAAGGTGTGGCAAGGGCGGCCGGATGCACCGCCGAGCGGGCACGTTATTACATCCAGGCCGTCTTCCAGACCTTGGCCGAGCACCACCCGTCCACGGGCGACGTCCTGTCCCGACAGTGGCCCGAAGAATTGCTCCATTCCCCTGGTGCCGACGTGCCGCGCGGACCGCACAGCGCTGCGGGATACGGCGGACCCCGGGTGGCTGATGCCGATAAAGTCACCAAATGGCTAGCGGCACACCCGCAATGGGCGGGTGACACCAGGAGGGTGCAGCGCACGGCGACTCTTCCCCCCGACCGGCTGCCGCCTGGCCGCTACGCACGGAGTTGGAGCACGCCCAACGGCGCCTCAACCACCGCGCGCAACTCGCCGAAACCGCCGACGGCGTGGTGTTCACGGTGTGGACTCACTCCATCGACCGCGTCACCGAACTCGACCTAGATAAGTGATTCCAAGGGGACTGGTGTGTCTTGTGAGGTTTATGAGGCGAGGGCGTCCAGGATCGGCGTTGTAACCGCACTCTCAAGCCCTGGAGACTTGTCGTGGACGCTGACCTGGACACCCTCGCTAC
>JAQTVU010000423.1 GCA_028706695.1 Mycobacterium sp. | reverse complement strand
ACAGCCCGTCTGGTCATGGTTTACCGAGAGCCACAACGCTTTTTCGGCTTTTTTGCACGACCAAGTAGTCGTGTCGCCGCCATGAAAAGTTCCCTCCGCCCCGGTTGGTGTAGCGGAAGGACTCGATCGAAGCTTTCCGCACACATCGAGGCGATCGTTGACGCATACTGCTCCCAGTACCGAGGAGAGTTGAAATGAGAACGCCGCTGATCGCCGCACTGGCCGCCTGTGCCGCCGTCGCGCTCGCAGCTGCGGCGCGGGCGGCCCCGGACCCACACATGCCCGACCCGTTGCGGGGCTACTGTCCGGGCGGGGGTGCCGGCAATGTGCTCATGGGTGGCTGGTGCGACGGTGAGCACTACCCGGACGGCTCGTACTGGCACAAATTCATGGCCGGAGGTGCCTAATCGTTGCCGATTATGGTGCCGGGCCAGAGTGAGCCGGCGGATCTTGGCATGTCATGTGTGATCGATCCGGATAACGGGCCGGTTCCGCAGCCCGCACCTCCGGGCGGGTGCGGCGGCGCGGTGAAATAGCCGGGCCACAGCACTACGGCTGGGGCGGCGTTCGAGCCGCGAATCCGCCGGGCCGTCGCCCGGGATGTCCTTGATGACGACCTCGACGGCGTCGCCAGGCAATTCGCCCCCGCCGTGGCCAGGTTGTCGGCCGCACGCCGGCTCGTCTCGCGGCCGGGACGGCACTTGCGCCAGCCGTTGCGGTCAAGGGCCACAGGTCGGATGTGAACCGGCGTTCGCGCGGTTGGGCGCGGGCGCGGGCGCGACCACCGTGCCCGCATGTTGAGGCACCCGAAGACCAGCATGACGCTCGACCTGTTCTGCGACTAGCATCCAAGCGCCATGGCCGCGAATTTGGCGGCAAGGCAAGCCACTCTGCTGCCGCACGCGCCCGTCTCGTGACACACCGCGACGGTGAAACCGCTGGTAAACGGGTGGAGCTAAGGGGATTCGAACCCCTGACCTACTCGATGCGAACGAGTCGCGCTACCAACTGCGCCATAGCCCCTGATCGCTAGCAGGCTATCAGCCGCGACCCGAACCGACGAACTGCCGCCGCTACTCGCCAACGGCGCGCGGCAGATCCCGGGGCCAGCCGAAGGGGCGCATCGCCATCGCATAGTCGAGATGCTCGAAGATCGGGTCCTCGTCATCGATCTCGAGAACCACCCCACCCGGGCGTCGCAGCCGCGACGGCACCCCGTCGTATTGGCGGTCGTATTGGCGGTCGTGAGCGTTCTCCACCCCCAGCCGCGCGCGTGCCATTCGCTGCGTCCGGCGCCGGCGCACCCTTTCCTCGATCCGCGTCTGGCGGCGCAGGTAGGCCAGGTAGAGCAGCGTCACGACGGTCGCGGTTCCGCATAGCCACCAAGCGTCCGGCGACAGCTTGAACGCAGCAGTGGCCGAGCCGACCAGCACCATCGCCATCACCATCAGCACGCGTTTGCGGAACGCGTATTTGCGGGCGCTGACCGCCGCGGCGGTCCTGGTGTCGAACCGACGTCGCCGCGAGCCCTGCAGGGCGACGGTCGGCCGCGACGGCCGGTCCTGGTCGTCGCGAGACTCGGCGTCGGGCTCTAAACCCGATGAGTCCTCGGCGTACTCGTACTCGTCGTCCGGCTCCCGGTCAGCACGCTCGGGCACGGACGCGGTGTCGTCGTTCACCTGTGTGCCGGTACCCGACGGAAGGGCCGGACAATCTTCGATGACATCGACGTCGAGGTAATCGGGCTCGCTGGGCTCGGGGACCGCGACCGGCACGACGACTGGCCGAGGCCGCCGCAGCTCGGCGGTGTCGGCATCCCCGTGTTCGCGGTCGTCTTCGCGGCCTTGTTCGTTGTCGTGTTCGTTGTCGTGGTCCGCGTCCACGTCGGCCAATTCGTCCTCGGCCGGCGTCGCCTCCGGCTTCCAGTCCGGGTCGCTGCGGTGACCCGCCGCCGGACCGCCACGCTTGACAAGACGGGAATTGGCGCCGCCGTTGAGCACCCGGGTCGCCAGGGCCAGGTCGCTGGTCCGGCGCACCGCGTCACGCTTGCTGACGAGCATGGGAACCAGCACGAACAGCCAAAGCAGGACGAGCGAGATCCACAACAACGACTGCGGGATGCTTGGCATAATGACCTGCTCCTAACTGGTCCGGCTCCCCGCGCGGCCCATCGGCGGCCTGCGCGGCCGATCACCGCGACCAGTACAATTACACACCTGTAATTCTAATCTCACAAGAACCACCACTCACTCGTGTCGCGCTAGCCACAGCGCGCGGTCGCGTAGCCGCTGTGTGCGGTGCGGCGCAAAGCCGCCCATCCGGGCGCGCAGCGGGCCGGCCGCGATCAAGCCCACGTCGCATGTCCCGCGCGCACCAGACTCGATGCCACCGACCCGTAGACCTCTTCGACCGTGATCGCCATCAGCAGGTGGTCCCGCCATTCGTTGTCAACCTCCAGGTAGCGCTGCAACAGGCCCTCTGCGCGGAACCCAACCTTTGCCAGCACGGCGCGGCTGGCGGCGTTCTCGGGGCGCACGGTGGCCTCCACCCGGTGCAGCATGACCGGACCGAAGCAATGGTCCAGACCCAGCGCCAGCGCCGCGGTGGCCACCCCACCGCCGGTCGCCGACTTGGGCACCCAGTAGCCGATCCAGGCTGACCGCAGGGCCCCGCGGATGACGTTGCCGATGGTGAGCTGACCGCAGAACCGCCCGTCAAGTTCGATGACGTACGGCAGCATGCGGCCCTTGCGAGCCTCCGAACGCAGCCCGGAATACAACGCCGGCCAGGCGCCAACCGAGTGCCGCAGCGTCCAATCACCCTCAGCGCTGGGCTCCCACGGTTCCAGGTGCGCGCGGTCGGCCAGCCGGATCCGGCTCCACTGCGCGCCGTCACGCATGCGCACCGCGCGCAGCCGCACCACACCCGCTGGCACCCGCAGTGGCCCGACGTCCGAGGGCCAGCCCGGATGACGGGATTCACAGCGACAAAAGCTCATCTGCGCGCGCAGCCGTCCGGGCTCAGCCGCGCTGGGCCAAGAACGCAACGTCGACGATCTCTCCGATGCGAATCTGCTCGGCACCGCTGGGAACGACTACCAAACAGTTCGCTTCGGCCAGGGTGGCCAGCAGGTGCGATGACCCGGGAGCTCCGCCGAGTGGCTGCACCAGATACTCGCCGGTGTCCTGGTCGCGCATCAGCTGACCACGTAGGTAGCCCTTGCGCCCGGCTACCGACGTGATCGGCGACAGCGTGCGGGCCTGCACGATCCGACGCATCGGCTGGCGCTTGCCCAGCGACAGCCGGATCAGCGGCCGGACCATCACCTCGAAGACCACCAGCGCGCTGACCGGATTCGCCGGCAGCAGAAACGTCGGAACGCCCTCCTGGCCTAGCTGCCCAAAACCCTGCACCGACCCGGGATGCATGGCGACGCGGACGATCTCCATCTCGCCGAGGTCGGAAAGCGCCGAACGCACCGCCTCGGCGGCCGCTCCCCCGACCGCGCCGGCGATCACCACGACCTCGGCGCGGCCGATCTGACCTTCGACGATTTCGCGCAGCTCCCGGGGTTGGTTGCTGACGATGCC
>JAQTVU010000422.1 GCA_028706695.1 Mycobacterium sp. | reverse complement strand
CCGCGAGTTGCTCGGTGCGCTCGCCGACGACCGTCCGGCGCCCGGCCTGGTGCGGGGCGTATCCGATGACGCGCCGAAGACGGCCTGGCTGTTCACCGGCCAGGGCAGTCAGTACGCCGGCATGGCCCGGGAGCTGTTCGACACCGAGCCGGTGTTCGCCGAGACGCTGAACCGCTGCGCGGCGGTGGTCGCCGAAGTCCTCCAACAGCCGTTGCTGAAGGTCGTCTTCGATGCGGATGGCCCAGACGGCGAAGAGCGGCTGCGGCAGACCTGCTACGCCCAGCCCGCTTTGTTCGCGGTGGAGATGGGCCTGGCCCGGCTCTGGCAGTCCTGGGGTTTCGAACCCGACGTGGTGCTGGGCCACAGCGTCGGCCAGTATGCGGCGGCATGTGTCGCGGGCGTGTTCAGCCTCGAGGACGGGGCGCTGCTGACCGCCGAGCGCGGCCGCCTTTTCGGCAGTTTGCCCCCGGGCGGCCGGATGGTCGCGGTGTTCACCGCCGCCGAGCGAGTCGAGAGCCTCACCGACGAGTTCCCCCGTCTGTCGGTCGCCGCCTACAACGGTGCCAACACCGTGCTGTCGGGGCCCGCGGCGGATCTGGACCAGGCGGTGGCCGGGCTGACCGCCGACGGCGTCCGCTGCGAGTGGCTGGACACCAGCCACGCCTTCCACTCGGAGCTGCTGGATCCGATCCTGGGCGCCTTCGAGTCGTATGCCAACCGGTTGGATTTCGTTTCGCCACAACGGATTATCGTGTGCAACCGCACCGGCGCCGCGCTCGGCAGGAGCGTGCGGCTCGACGGCTCCTATTGGCGTCGCCACGCGCGCCAACCGGTGCAATTCGCCCGGAGCGTGCGCACCCTTGCCGACCTGAATTGCAAGCTGTTGTTGGAGATCGGCCCGCAACCGGTGCTCACCGCCGCGGCCCTGCGGGCATGGCCCGACCCGGCCACCGCGCCGCGGGCGATCGCGTCGTTGCGCCGAAACACCGCCGACCACCACCAGGTCACCGAAGCCCTCGCCGACGCGTACATCCTGGGCCACCGGCCCGACTTCGGCGCCGTGGCAGGACCGGCGCGAAAGCTCGACCTGCCCACCTATCCGTTCCAGCATCGCCGGTACTGGTTCAGCGAGCAGCGGACCCGGCCCGGCGCACAGCCGAGAAAGCCTGCCGCCCAACCTGACCCGCAACGTGGCACCCGATCCCGCGCGGATGACCGTTACGAGATTCGCTGGGAGAAATCTACTGGCGGGAGGCCGGGCGCCGAGGCCGGCGAGAAATCTGCCTGGTTGATCGTCGGCGATGACGCCGAGGTGACTCAACCTCTGGTCGACGCGCTGACCGCCCACGGACACCGGCACCGGATTCTCGGGTTGCCGGCGTCCGATGCGGACGAGGAACGCCTCGAGGGCGTGTTGCGGGCTGCGGCGGCAGACGAACCGACGCTCCGTATCCTGCATGTCGCCGCCCTGGATTCCGCTACCGCACCGTCGATGCGGTCGCTGTTGCGGATGCAACACCGGGTGCTGGGCGGGACTCGGCGGCTCTTCCGCGCCGCGGTCGCCGCCGCGCTGCGCAGACCCATCTGGGTGGTGACCCGCGGCGCCCAACGCGTCATCGACGCGGACACCGTGGCACCGGATCAGAGTTGCCTATGGGGATTCGGACGCGCGGCCTCGCTGGAGCATCCGCAGGTCTGGGGCGGACTGGCGGATTTGTCGCGGGACGGTGCGCTGGCCGAGGAGGTATGGGCGCGGCTGATCGGCCGGGTCACCGCGGCCCCGCGCGACTCGCTGGTCAAGGAAGACCAGGTCGCGTTGCGTGATCAAGCCGTCTACACCCCCCGGCTGGTTCGGCGTGCTGGCCGGCCGATCGCGACGCCGCCGGCATTGCGCGTTGACGCAACGTATCTGGTGACCGGGGGGCTGGGTTCGGTCGGATTGGAAATCGCCGGATATTTCGCCGCGCACGGCGCCCGGCATCTGGTGCTGACCGGTCGACGCGCCCCCGGCGATGCCGCGCAACAGCGCATCGAGGCCATCCGCGAACGACACGGCTGCGAAGTCCGGGTGGTCGCTGCCGATGTCGCCGATGCGCACGACGTCGCGCGGCTGTTGGCCACCGTGCAGGCCGAACTGCCGCCGATGGCCGGCATCGTCCATGCCGCGGGCGAGATCGGCACCACCCCGTTGCGCAGCGGTGACTTTGCATCCCAGCAAGCCGAACTGGATCGAGTGTTCGCCGGGAAGGTTTGGGGTGCCTGGAATTTGAGCGAGGCAGCCCTGGAAACCCCGGGCCTGCAGCTGGATTTCTTCCTTGCCACGTCCTCGATCGCCTCGGTATGGGGCGGATTCGGCCAAACCGCCTACGGCGCGGCCAACGCCTTCCTCGACGGGCTGGCCTGGCGGCTGCGCGAGCACGGTGTGTTGGGGCTCAGCGCCAACTTCGGTCCCTGGGCGGCGGGCATGGCCGACGAGGAGGCTCGTGCGCGACTGGCTCAGCGCGGCGTCGAGGCATTGTCGCCTGCCGATGCGTTGGCCGGCATGGCCGACCTCATGGCGGCCGCTACCGCGCGAGGGCCGGCGCAAGGGCCGGCGCAAGGGGTCGTGGCCCGGGTCGACTGGGCCCGCTTCCTGCCGCTCTACCAGCAAGCGGGACGGCGGTCGTTCCTGGCCCAATTCGAGCCCGAGGTGCCCGGATTCGCGCCGGCGCCAACGCCGTCCGGGAAGACTCGACTGGTCGAGCAGCTCACCCGCGCTCCGATCCAGCAGCGCAGGAAACTTGTCATCGAATACCTGCGCGAGGCGGTGGCGGAGGTGACGCGAGTCGACCCGGCGGAGATCCGCGCGGACGCCGGATTCTTCGATCTCGGCATGGATTCGCTGATGGCCGTCGAACTACGGCGCCGCATCGAGCAAGCAGTGGGCAAGGAGGTGCCCGCGACCCTTGCGATGGACCACCCACGGCTGTCCGACGCGGCGGATTACCTGCTCGGCGACGTGCTGCGGCTCAGCGAACCGGCCGCCGCGAATGCGGGCGCCGAAACCGCGCACCGGCCGGCCGCATCGGGAGCCGGGCGCACCGATGAGCCGATCGCGATCGTCGCCGTGGCGTGCCGTTTTCCCGGCGCACCCGATCCGGAAGCGTTCTGGGAGCTGCTGTCCGGCGGTGTCGACGCGATCCGGGAAGTCCCGGACGACCGATTCGACATCGACGAGTTCTACGATCCCGACCCGGAGACTCCGGGCAAGATCTACAGCCGCTTCGGTGGCTTCCTCGAGGACATCGGTGGATTCGACCCGGAGTTCTTCGGTATCTCCCCGCGCGAGGCCGTGTGGATCGACCCGCAGCAGCGGCTGATGCTGGAAACCGCGTGGGAGGCCGTGGAGCGTGCGGGCTACTCGCCGGGGGCGTTGCGCGGCAGCCGAAGCGGCGTCTTCGTGGGGGTGGGCGCCAACGAGTATTCGCACCTGCTGTCCGCCGACTCGGTCGACAAGCTCGAGCCCCACTTCATCACCGGCAACGCGCTCAATGCCATCTCGGGCCGGGTCGCCTTCGCGCTCGGGCTGGAGGGACCGGCGGTCGCGGTCGACACCGCGTGCAG
>JAQTVU010000421.1 GCA_028706695.1 Mycobacterium sp. | reverse complement strand
CCATGACCCGCGCCGGGATCACCGATCGGCACGCGATGTGGGCGACCCGCAAGAACCCGCCCGAGTTGACCACCGAGCAGCGCACCAGCCTCGCTGAGATCGCCGACACCAACAAGACCCTCTACCGGGCGTATCTGCTCAAAGAGCAACTCCGCGAGGTGTTTCGGGTCAAGGGCACCCACGGGCGGCAGCTGCTGGCCGGGTGGCTGTCGTGGGCCTCGCACTCGCGCATCCCCGAGTTCGCCGCGCTGGCCCGCAGCATCCGCCGCTACCGCGACCTCATCTGGAACACCCTCGATCACGGACTGTCCAACGCCAGATCCGAGACCACCAACACCCACCTGAGGGCATTGACCAAGCGCGCCTACGGATTCCACAGCCCGGACGCACTGATAGCCATGGCCCTGCTCACCCGAGGCGGCCTCTGCCCAGCACTACCAGGACGGAAATGACCCACTACAACGTCAGTAGATCCGCGCTGAGCCCGCTAGTATTCGGGCACCTCGCGTTGGATCTCGTCCAGCCAGATCCGCGCGGACATGTCCGACGGCGCCCGCCAGTCCCCGCGCGGCGACAACGCCCCGCCGTGGGAAACCTTGGGGCCGTTGGGCATTGCCGAGCGTTTGAACTGGCTGAACGAATAGAACCGCTGCACGAAGACCTGCAGCCAGTGCCTGATCTCCTTGAGCGAGTACGACGGCCGGTTGTTCTCCGGATATCCCGGCGGCCAGCGGCCCTGCTCGGGGTCGCTCCACGCGTGCCAGGCCAGGAACGCCACCTTCGACGGCCGGAATCCGAAGCGCAGCACCTGGAACAGTGAGAAGTCTTGCAGCGCAAAGGGCCCGATCTTCGCCTCGCTGCTCTGCAGTTGCTCTTCCTCCCCGGTCGGAACCAGCTCCGGGGTGATCTCGGTGTCGAGAACCGACTGCAGTACCTCGCTGACCTCCGGGCCGAACTGCCGCGACGAGATGACCCAGCGGATCAGGTGCTGGATGAGCGTCTTCGGTACACCGGCATTGACGTTGTAGTGCGACATCTGGTCCCCGACCCCGTATGTCGACCAGCCCAGCGCCAGCTCGGACAGATCGCCTGTGCCCAGCACGATGCCGCCGCGCTGGTTGGCCAGCCGGAACAGGTAGTCGGTGCGCAGGCCGGCCTGCACATTCTCGAAGGTGACGTCATAAACCGCCTCGCCGCGCGCGAATGGATGATCGATCTCCTTGAGCATCAACGCCGCGGTTTCGCGAATGTCGATCTCGGAGAAGGTGACACCCAGCGCGCGGCACAGCTCGATCGCATTGCGCTTGGTGCGGTCGCCGGTCGCGAATCCCGGCAGCGTGAACGCCAGGATGTCGCTGCGCGGCCGCTTCTCGCGATCCATCGCGCGGGCGGCGACGATCAGCGCGTGCGTCGAATCCAGGCCACCGGAGATCCCGATGACGAGCTTCGGGTGATCCAGGGCACGCAGCCGCTGCTCCAGTCCCGCAAGCTGAATGTTGTACGCCTCATAGCAATCCAGTTCCAGGCGCTCCGGATCCGACGGGACGAACGGGAAGCGCTCGACCTCTCGCAGCAATCCGATGTCGCCGGCCGGCGGGTCCAGCCGGAACTCGACGAGCCGGAACGGCTCTACCGTCACCCGATGGTGGCGGCGGTTTTCGTCAAAGGTGCCCATGCGAAGCCGCTCGGAGCGCAGCAGCCCGATGTCGACATCGGCGACGCTGCGTCGCTCGCCTTTGGCGAACCGCTCGGACTGCGCCAGCAACGTACCGTTCTCCCACACCATGGTCTGGCCGTCCCAGGCCACGTCGGTCGTCGACTCGCCCTCGCCCGCGGCGGCGTAGACATACGCGGCCAGGCACCGCGCCGAGGCGGAGCGGGCCAGCAGGCGGCGTTCCCCGGCGCGGCCGACCGTGACCGGGCTGCCGGACAGATTGGCCAGCACCGTCGCGCCCGCCAGCGCCGCGCCCGCGCTCGGCGGGATCGGCACGAACATGTCCTCACAGATCTCGACGTGCAGCACGAAGCCCGGCATGTCGGACGCGGCGAAAAGCAGGTCGGGCCCGAACGGCACCTCGGCATCGCCGACGCGGATGACCCCGCGCTCGGCGTCACCGGGCGCGACCTGGCGGGCCTCGTAGAACTCGCGGTAGGTGGGCAGGTAGGACTTGGGCGCCACGCCGAGGATCCGGCCGCGGTGGATGACCACCGCGGCGTTGTAGATGCGGTGCCGGTAGCGCAGCGGGGCGCCGACCACCAGAACCGGCAGCAGGTCCGCCGTGGCGGCGACGACGTCGGCCAACGCGGCCTCGACGTCGGCGAGCAGCAGATCTTGCAGCAGGATGTCCTCGATGGAGTACCCCGACAGCGTCAGCTCCGGGAACACGGCCAGCGCGACGCCGTCGTCGTGGCACTCGCGGGCCAGCCGCTTGACCGCTTCGGCATTTGCGGCCGGGTCGCCGATGCTGGCGTGGTGCGTGCATGCGGCGACCCGGACAAAACCCTGGCTGTAGCTGTTGTAGAAGTCCATCGCGCTCCCATTCTCGTCCCGGCGGTGTCGACCCGGGGCTGCCGGGTATCCCTACAGCATGAGCGACACCGCGGTCTTGGTGATCGACATGATGAACACCTATCGGCATCCCGACGCCGAACATCTGATACCCAACGCCGGCAAGATCATCGATCCGCTCGCCGATCTCGTGTGCCGGGCACGGGAATCCGACGACGTCGACCTGATCTACGTCAATGACAACTACGGCGACTTCAGTGCCCAGTTCTCCGACCTCGTCAACGCCGCGCTCGACGGCGCACGACCCGATCTGGTGAAGCCGATCGTGCCGCCAGAGGCCAGCCGGGTGCTGACCAAGGTACGCCACAGCGCCTTCTACTCGACGGCGCTGGGCTATTTGCTGGGCCGCTTGGGCACCAAGCGGTTGATCCTGACCGGCCAGGTCACCGAGCAGTGCGTCCTCTACACCGCCCTAGACGCATACATCCGCCACTTCCCGGTGGCGGTACCGACCGATGCGGTCGCCCACATCGACGCCGAGTTGGGCAAGGCGGCCTTCAAGATGATGCAAAGCAACATGTCTGCGGAGCTGACGAACACGGCGGATTGCCTGCGTTAGCCCAAAGCCAACCATGGTCAACAGTGCGCAAGGGGGGACTCGAACCCCCACGTCCCGTAGGACACTGGAACCTAAATCCAGGGCGTCTACCAATTCCGCCACTCGCGCATCGGCGCCTCACAGACTACCCCGCGGTACCGTCAAGGGGTGTCCACTACGCGTCGTCGCAGACCCGCGCTGATCGCATTGGTGATCGTCGCGGCGTGCGGCTGCCTGGCGTTGGGCTGGTGGCAGTGGACCAGATTCGAGTCGGTCTCGGGCAGCTACCAGAACCTGGGCTACGCGTTGCAGTGGCCCCTGTTCGCCTGGTTCTGCATCTACGCATACCGCAGATTCGTGCGCTACGAAGACGTGCCCCCCCAGCCACGAAACGCGCATGCCCTCACCGAGATACCGGCCGGGGTGCTGCCCGAACGGCCCCAGCCGGCAGAGCAGCCGCCCGATGATGATCCCGCGCTGCAGGAGTACAACGCTTA
>JAQTVU010000420.1:1593-3609 GCA_028706695.1 Mycobacterium sp. | reverse complement strand
TCATCGCGAGATCAACTCCCACTCGTCGTTGTGCATCCCGTCGCGCAGCGCGGGCACCACACCGCGCTCGTCGATATCGGCGATCATGGCGCCCAGGCGCTCCGCAAAACCGGGAACCGTGCGAACCTCGGCGAACATCTCGTGCCCCAGCAGCGGATCTGGGTTTTGGCCTACCAGGTTGGCCAGCCTAGCCACCGGTATCGCCTGCGAATCTTCGAGGCGGAGCTTGCGTCCCTCGAGATCGTGGCCGCGCATATAGCGGGCCCATCCGGCAACAGCCAACATCAGCAGCGTGTGCGGTCTACGCTGCGCGATCGCCTCCTGCAGGGAGGGCAGCACGAACTGCGCCATTTTGCTCGTTCCGCGCCGAGCCAGCCGGGACAACTGGTCACTCATCCGGGAGTTGCTGAGCCGACCGAGCAGGGTGATCCGGTACTCGGGCGTGTTCATCCCGGGGACCGCGGGCAGCAGCGGCTGAATCTCATCGCGCAGGAGCTTCTCGACGTAATCGAAGATGACGCGGTCCCGCATCGCCTGGTCGGTGCGCTGGTATCCGGCCAGGATGGCCAAACACGCGAGCGCGATATGGGTTCCGTTGAGGAGGCGGGTTTTGACCAGCTTGTGATTGCTGACGTCGGCAACGAATTCGGCACCGACCTCGTCGAGCGGGGGTCGCCCATTGCTGAAGGAATCCTCGATCACCCACTGGCGATACGGCTCCGTCACGATCGGGCATTTGTCGGCGACGCCGAACGCCTGCTCGACGAATTTGCGCTCCGATTCTGACGTTTGAGGAGTGATGCGATCGACCATGGTCGACGGGAACGCGACATGCGTGTCGATCCAGCGGGCAAGCGCCGCGTCCTTCAAGCTGGCAAACGACACCAGCGCGGTCCTCGCCGGCTGGGTGTCGCGGGGAATATTGTCGCAGCACAGCACGGTGAACGGAGCGACCCCGGCGCGGCGCCGCCGGTCGAGAGCTTCGGCCAGATAACCCCACGCGGTGGCATAGCCATCGGATGCGACCAGGTCGGCGCGCACATCGGGGTGGTCGGCGTCGAACTCATCGGTGACCGGATTGAGGAAGTAGCCGTTGTCGGTGATCGTGAGACTGACGATACGGGTTTGGGGATCCGCCAGTGCGGCGCGGACCGCTGCGCCGTCGTTCGGTGCGTAATGAACGCAGCCGATCGAACCGACCACGCGGGCGGTCTGCCGGTCGCGGCTGCACTGTACGACGGTGTACAGCCCATCCTGGGCCGACAGCAAACCTTTGGCGCCGGGGGAGTGCAGGCTGACGCCGGTAACCCCCCATCGATCTGAAATGCCCGAGCGGGCCAGGTCGTCGAAATAAACTGCCTGGTGTGCGCGGTGAAAGTTGCCGGCGCCGATGTGAACGACACCTCGCCGAAGGGCGGACCTTTCGTAGGTGGGTACCGCGATTCGTCGGGAATGCAGTCCCAGGGTGGCATTGCTAAGCGGGACGCCGTTTTTTGGACGCCAAGGGGCGGGTACGACATCGAACACCTTCTCCACTGTGCCCCGAGGTGGTCCCCGCGTTAACCCCTCCGTGATTCATGTCACAAAAGAAATCGGCGGGTAAGACGATAATCGGTGGTCACAGCAGTTAACACTATTGAAACGTTTAGGTTTGACTCCGATGGCCGCACGGGTGAAGCTCACCAATCCCGACAAGGTGCTGTACCCCGCCACCGGCACCACGAAGCGAGACGTCTTCGACTATTACACCCGCATCGCCGAGGCGATGATCCCGCACATCGCCGGTCGACCGGCCACGCGTAAGCGCTGGCCCAACGGCGTCGATGGGGACTCTTTCTTCGAAAAGCAGCTGGCGTCGTCGGCGCCGGACTGGCTCCCGCGCGCCGGCGTCACACACCGCTCCGGGACCACCACCTATCCGATCATCGACAGCGCCGCCGGACTGGCCTGGATCGCGCAGCAGGCGGCGCTGGAAGTGCACGTGCCACAGTGGCGGTTCGTCGCGGAGTGGACCCG
>JAQTVU010000420.1:0-1583 GCA_028706695.1 Mycobacterium sp. | reverse complement strand
GAGCAGCTCAAGCCCGGCCCGACCACCCGGTTGGTGTTCGATCTGGACCCCGGGGAAGGCGTGACCATGGCGGCGCTGGCCGAGGTGGCGTATGCGGTCCGCGAGGTGATCGGAGACATCGGTCTGACCACGTACCCGCTCACCAGCGGGAGTAAGGGGCTGCACCTGTATGCGCCGCTGGACGAGCCGGTCAGCAGCCGGGGGGCCACCGTGTTGGCCAAGCGCGTTGCGCAGCAACTGGAGAAGACGATGCCCAAGCTGGTGACCGCCACCATGACCAAGAGCCTGCGCGCGGGCAAGGTGTTCCTGGACTGGAGCCAGAACAACGGCGCGAAAACCACCATCGCGCCCTATTCGCTGCGCGGCCAGCGATATCCGACCGTAGCGGCTCCACGTACCTGGGACGAACTCGGCGACCCGGCACTTAGCCAGTTGCGTTACGACGAGGTGCTGGCCCGCGTCGAGCGTGACGGCGATCTGCTGGCGCCATTGGACGCTGATGCGCCGATGCCGGATCGGCTGACCAAATACCGCAGCATGCGCGAGGCCGCCAAGACGCCCGAGCCGGTGCCGGCGACCAAACCTTCTGCCGTCGGGGGCAATACGTTCGTCATTCAGGAGCATCACGCGCGCCGGCTGCACTACGACTTCAGGCTGGAACGTGACGGGGTGCTGGTGTCATGGGCGGTGCCGAAGAATCTGCCCGAAACCACGTCGGTGAATCGCCTGGCGGTGCACACCGAGGACCATCCGCTGGAATACGGGCGCTTCGAGGGCAACATCCCCAAGGGGGAGTACGGCGCGGGGAAGGTGATCGTCTGGGATTCGGGCACCTACGACGCCGAGAAGTTCTGCGAGGACGAGGTCGTCGTCGATCTGCACGGCAGTCGAATCTCGGGGCGGTATGCGCTGATTCGGACCAACGGCGACCAGTGGCTGGCCCACCGGATGAAGGATCAGAAGGTCTTCACGCTCGACGAGATCGCGCCCATGCTGGCCACCCACGGTTCGGTGTCGGCGCTCAAGGCAGGTCAGTGGGCCTTCGAGGGCAAGTGGGACGGCTACCGGCTGCTGGTCGAGGCCGACCACGGCACCTTGCGGGTGCGGTCTCGTCGCGGCCGTGACGTCACCGGGGAGTATCCCGAATTACGGTCGCTGGCGGCCGATCTGGCCGATCGCCACGTGGTGCTCGACGGCGAGGCGGTCGTCCTGGACAAGGCCGGGGTGCCCAGCTTCCACGCGATGCAGAACCGGGGTCGCGGCGCCCACGTCGAGTTCTGGGCATTCGACCTGCTGTACCTGGACGGTCGCTCACTGCTGCGGGCGCGATATGACGACCGCCGAAAGTTGTTGGAAACACTGGCCGGGGGCGGGCGCCTGATCGTTCCGGAGTTGTTGGCCGGCGACGGCGCCGAGGCCCTCGAGCATTCGCGTGAGCGTAACTGGGAGGGTGTGGTCGCCAAGCGGCGCGATTCGACGTATCAGCCGGGCCGCCGCTCGGCGTCATGGGTCAAGGACAAGCACTGGAACACCCAGGAAGTGGTCATCGGCGGCTGGAAGGCGGGCGAAGGCGGGCGCAGCAG
>JAQTVU010000419.1 GCA_028706695.1 Mycobacterium sp. | reverse complement strand
CGCGGCGGGGCCCACCACGAGTTGGGAGTCGTGGCCCAGCACGGCGACGGTTAGCGCCACGACGGTACCGGCCACCGGCACCGCATAGGAGCCCGGTCCGGTTTTCACGGTGGGTGCTGCCGACGGCGGCGCCCAGCTCGCCATCGCCATCAGCACTGCGAACGCCGACCAGCACGTGTTGAGCGCGGTATCGGACCCGTACGGCTGCGCCCAGGTCGGCCAGAGGCAGCCGACCAACGGCAGGAACCCGGCGGCCAGCAGCAGCGATTGAAGGTCTTTGCGCCAGTGGAGCACGGGCAGCAGCCCGGCCGCCAGGGCCAACAGCACCAGATCAGCCCACGGAGACCCCGGGCGCACGAACACCATCGACGGTTGTCGTGTCAGGGCGGCGCGGATCGGGCTCGCCGGCGGCGCCGCCGCGGCGGCGGCCGCCGCCAGCACGCAGCACAGGAAATCGAGCCGGATGAAGATGGGCGCCCGTGTGAGTCGTGCCCCCGTCAGCAGCAGCAGCCCAGCGCAGACGAGCGGGTAGGACGCCAAGTACTCGACGCGGACCAGCTCACCTGCTGCCGAGCACGCCATGCCGGCCGCGAGCAGGGCCCAGCCTGGCCGGTCTGCCGTGACGCGGTAGGCGCGGACGGCGATCAGCGCGGCCGCCGACAGCGTCAGTGCCGGATACAGCGACTCGATGAGCAACCCGCGGCCACCGGCGTGGAGGGCGCTCACAGCGGTGACCGTGATGCCGCCGACTGTCAGGGCCGCCAGAGTAGTCCAGCCCGCCAGAGCAATCCAGGCCCGTGGCAGCGGCCATTGCAGGCCGGCCGGCACGCCCTCCGGTCGGTCGCGGGTCGCCCCGGAGCCACCCGCCGTAGCTGCGGCCGCCGGCTCGGCCCCGGCGTGCGGCGAGGCGCCGACGGGTGATCCCGTCGGGCAGATGGGAGGCGGCACCGCGCGCGGCAGGGGCGAGTCGGGCACGAAGCTGTAGATGCAGTGGCCGCCCCGGCGTTTGGCGGCGTACATGGCCAGGTCGGCGTGTCGCAGGAGCTGGTCGACGGTATGGCTGGCCGAGGCACACGCGGTGGCCACCGTGAACCCGATGCTCGGGCGGACATCCAACGAAACGCCGTCGATCAGGATGGGCGTGCGGAAGGCATCGAGGAGCCGGTGCGCCGCTTGCGACTCGCCCGGGCAGCCGTCGATGAGGATCGCGAATTCATCACCGCCGAGGCGGGCGACGGTCCCGGTTTCCCCCACTGCGGAGGTGAGCCGTTCGGCGACCCGGATGAGGAGTTCATCGCCGGCCGGGTGACCCAACGCGTCGTTGACCAACTTGAAGTTGTCGAGATCCAGGCACAGCACCACTATTGAGCGGTTCTGGGGCTGCCGCAGGGCCCGCTCCAACAGCTGCCGGAACCGGGCCCGGTTGGCCAGACCGGTCAGGTTGTCGCGGAAGGCCTCCCGCGCGACTTCGGCTAGCCGGGTTTGGTTTTCCCGCAGCACGACGAACTGACGGGCCAGCACGGCAGCCATGAGCGTGCCCAGTGCGACGAGCGTCGGTCCGTGCTTCATCTGGCTCCTGGTGTGGTGCCAGCTGACCACGGCCGCCAGCAGCAGCGGCAGGTATGGCAACCACAGCCGGGAACGCGACAGCGTCTCATCCAACGACACCCGGGCGGGGAATTCGTGCGCACTGCACAGCCCTGCCAGCGCCACCGCGCCGAAGCCGGCGACTCGGGCAAGATCGGCCGGCGTGCTGGTGTGATGGCTGCCGCCGCCGGAGTGAAACATGGTCACGATGTCGGCGAGGCCGAGCGCCGCGATCCCGCCGGCCACCAGGCTGCGGCTGGGTCCGTCGCCGGGACGAATCCGGGACAGCATCAGGATCGCCGTCGTCGCGAGCACGATGTCGGTGCACACCTGCCAGAGCGTCACCAACTGCGATCCGTTGGCCTCCCGCAGCCGCTTTTCGAGGACGAAGGCCCACGAGACCACAAACAGCATCGTCCCCACGATGAGACCGTCGAGCAGCAGGCGCCGGGGACTGCGGCGCGACAGGTGCGACAACGCCATCAACGACGACATGGCGCCGATCGGATACAACAGCAGCAGTCCTTCGGCCGCCGCCGGTTGCATGGCGTGATCGGCGTCCGGGCGCACGTCGTTGACCGCCCCGATGATCTCGCCGGCCGCCCAGCCCACCAGGACGGTCATCAGCGCCAGCCATCCGAATCTGACCCGCCCGGCCCGGCGGCGAGCCGCGTGGCCGGCGCACGCCGCCGCGAACACCAGGCACGCCACCGTCACGAGCTCCTGCACGGCCCGCGCCGTGTAGGGGGCGTGCCATCGCGGGAGCGACGACGCCAGGATCAGCGCCCCGGCGGCGCTGTACCCTGCGACGACGAGCCACCCGCCGCGCGCGGGCAGCCCGGAACGCCCCCACGGGTTGCCCGTGCAGTGCCTCATAGCCGCTCCAGCCCGCTTGGCCGCGTTGGACAGTATGAAGTTTCCCCGTTCCGGGCCGGATAATCGTCAGGACGCAGACCTCCGCAACCCTCGCTTTCTCTAGCCGCGGGCTGAGCACGAAGACCGGGGCCGTGAGTCCGGCTCGTGGGCCGACGTTGCCTTCGCAATCCGGGCGGCGGCGCACGTTGTGATACCAGCCGGGGTAGGGGCGCTGCCACGGTTGCAGGCGATGATCTAGCTAGGAGTCGCCGTCGCGGGCGTACGTCAGCGATGTGGTGCGCGGCCGCCCGGTCTTGGCGCCGACCGTGTGCAGCCGGCACGCCGACATACTGCTCGAACAAGCTGAGATTGCTCAGGGTTCAGTCTTGCCGACTGTTCTCGATGCGGGCCAGGGCTTCCCGCAGGATCCGGCCGGTGGCTTCCCGGTCGGGGTCCTTGCGCAGCAGCATTCCCTTGGCCATCGAGAGCTTGTCGCCGTCGCGGCGAGGTACGACGTGCAGGTGGATGTGGAAGACCGTCTGGAACGCGGCGCGGCCGTCGTTGATGGCGACGTTGGTCGCGTCGGCGAGTTCAGTGGTGCGGACGGCGCGGGCGATCCGCTGGCCGAGGGTGGCCATTCCGGCCAGCGTCTCCGGCGGAGTGTCGGTGAGGTCGACGCTGTGGCGTTTCGGCAACACCAGGGTATGGCCGCGGGCGAACGGGCGGATGTCGAGGATCGCCAGGTAGTCGTCGTCTTCGTGGATCCGGGTGGCCGGGGCTTCGCCGGCGGCGATCGCACAGAACACACACGACATGTCGCCCACGGTACTGGCCGGCTCGGACGGCGACGGCTGCCAGCGGATGGCTGCTACCGCTAGGAGATGTCCCGCAGGGCACCGGCGATCGCCTCGATCGCCCGGTCCAGGAGCGCGCGGGTGGTCGCGAAGTTCAGCCGGGCGAATCCGGTGCCGACCACGGCGCCGAACGGGATGCCCGGGGACAGCGCCACTTTTGCCTGGGCGAGCAGGTACTCCGCCGGTTCGCAAGGCAGGTTCAGCGCCCGGAAGTCCACCCACGACAGGTAGGTGCCTTCCGGGGCGGTGAGCGTCACCCCGGGCACCCGCGCCGGCAGCGACCGGGCCAGGTGGTCGCGGTTGGCCCGCAGATA
>JAQTVU010000418.1 GCA_028706695.1 Mycobacterium sp. | reverse complement strand
GGTCTGTCGCGTCACGCCCGCTCGAACTGCTCGGAGCGGACGTCTATTCCGGACTCCTTGCGCTGCTGGGGCGTGATCGGCGCCGGCGCGTTGGTGAGCGGGTCGACGCCGCCGCCGGTCTTGGGGAAGGCGATCACCTCGCGGATGGAATCCACGCCGGACAGCAACGCGTTGATGCGGTCCCAGCCGAAGGCGATCCCGCCGTGTGGCGGCGCGCCGAAGGTGAAGGCTTCCAACAGAAACCCGAACTTCTCCTGCGCCTCATCCTTGTCCAGGCCCAGCACCTGGAACACCTTTTCCTGGACGTCGCGGCGGTGGATACGGAGTGAGCCGCCGCCGATCTCGTTGCCGTTGCAGACGATGTCGTAGGCGTCGGCCAGCACGGCGCCGGGGTCGGTGTCGACCACAGCCTCGAATTCGGGTTTGGGCGCGGTGAAGGCGTGATGCACGGCCGTCCACGCCCCCGAGCCGACGGCGACGTCACCGGCGGCGGCCGCGTCGGCGGCCGGCTCGAACAAGGGCGGGTCGACCACCCACACGAACGCCCACGCGTCGGGGTCGATCATGTCGAGCCGGTCGGCGATCTCGCCGCGCGCCGCGCCCAGCAACGCCCGCGACGATTTGGCGGGGCCGGCCGAAAAGAAGATGCAGTCCCCCCGCCCGGCCCCGACGTGTGCGGCCAGGCCGCCACGTTCGGTCTCGGTCAGATTCTTGGCCACCGGGCCGCCCAGCGTGCCGTCGTCGCCGACCAGCACGTAGGCCAGGCCCCGGTGACCGCGTTGTTTGGCCCACTCCTGCCAGCCGTCGAGGGTGCGGCGCGGCTGCGAGGCCCCGCCGGGCATCACGACCGCGCCGACATACGGGGCCTGGAAGACGCGAAAGGTGGTGTCTTTGAAGAACTCTGTGCATTCGACGAGCTCCAGCCCGAACCGCATGTCCGGTTTGTCGGAGCCGAACCGGCGCATGGCGTCGGCGTAGGTGATCCGCGGAATGGGCGTCGGGAGCCGGTATCCGATCAGCGCCCACAGCGCGGCGAGGATCTCCTCGGAGATCGCGATGACATCCTCGGAGTCGACGAAGCTCATCTCCATATCGAGCTGGGTGAACTCGGGCTGGCGGTCGGCGCGGAAGTCCTCGGCGCGGTAGCAGCGGGCGATCTGGTAGTAGCGCTCCATCCCGGCGACCATCAGCAACTGTTTGAACAGTTGCGGGCTCTGCGGCAGGGCGTAGAACGTGCCCGGGTGCAGCCGGGCCGGCACCAGGAAGTCGCGCGCGCCCTCGGGGGTCGAGCGGGTGATGGTCGGGGTCTCGATCTCGACGAAGTCGTGCCGGTCCAGCACCGCACGCGCGGCGGCATTCACCTTGGAGCGCAAGCGAATCGCCGCGGCCGGGCCGTCGCGGCGCAGGTCGAGGTAGCGGTACTTGAGCCGCAGCTCCTCACCGGCGGGCTCGTCGAGCTGAAACGGCAGCGGCGCGCTCTCGCCGAGCACGGTCAATGAGGTGGCGTTGACCTCGATGTCCCCGGTGGCGATCTCGGGGTTGGCGTTTCCCTCGGGGCGGACCTCCACGGCACCGGTGACGGCGATGCAGAACTCGGCGCGCAGCCGGTGCGCCTGGGCCAGCACCTCGGCATCGCGGAAGACGACCTGTGCCACACCGGAGGCGTCCCGCAGATCGATGAAGATGACGCCGCCGTGGTCACGGCGGCGAGCCACCCAACCGGCCAGCGTCACCTGCCGGCCGGCGTCGCGACTCCGTAGCGAACCGGCGGCGTGGCTGCGCAGCACGAACACTCCCTTTCACCCGGCGTGGAACGAATGCCCAGTCTAGAGCGCCCCGGTACGCCCGCCGCTGCGACGGTAGTTTGGGCCGCATACCCCCTGACGGCGCCCGGCTGGGCGACGACACGGTCCGACCGGGAGAACCACCCGGGGCGGGAATGACCGACGACGGCCCGGGCTGGTCATGGCGCAAAAGGACGCGGGTCCGCCCGGGGCGGCGATGTTCGCGGCCCGGCCCCGCTGAACCCGACGCTGCGCCGATTCCTCAAGACGCTGCGCAGCTACACCGACGCCCGTATCATCCGGCAGCGTTAGGCTGGCGTCGCGCGGGTAGCCGGCCCGCTCATACCCAACGGAGAATGCGATGACCTTCGACGAAGGTATGCAGATCGACACCAGCACGACCTCGACGTCCGGCGGCGTCGGGGGGATGCGGATTGCCCTCGGCGGCGGCGTCGGCGGCCTGCTGATCCTGTTCGCCGCGCTGTTCTTCGGCGTCGACCCCGGCGGCGTCACCAGCCAGCAGCCCATGGACACCCGCGACGACGTGGCGAGCGGTTTTAACCTGAGCCGGTGCAAGACCGGCGCCGACGCCAACAAGTACGTGCAGTGCCGCGTGGTGGCCACCGGCAATTCCGTGGACGCGGTCTGGCACCAGCTGATGCGCAGCTACACGCGCCCGCACCTGCGGCTGTTCACCGGCAGCGTCGACACCGGCTGCGGACCGGCCACCAGTGCGGTGGGCCCGTTCTACTGCCCGGCGGACCAGACGGCGTATTTCGACACCGACTTCTTCCAGGTGCTGGTCGACAAATTCGGTTCCAGCGGTGGGCCATTCGCGCAGGAGTACGTGGTGGCCCACGAATACGGACATCACGTGCAGCAGCTGCAGGGCATCCTCGGCCGCTCCCAGCAGGGCGCCCAGGGTGCCCTCGGCAACGGCGTGCGCACCGAATTGCAGGCGGACTGCTACGCTGGCATCTGGGCGCACTACGCGTCCACGGTCAAACAGGAAAGCACCGGCGCTCCGTTCTTGGAGCCGCTGAGCGACACTGACATCCACGACGCCCTGTCAGCCGCGGCGTCGGTGGGCGACGACCGGATCCAGAAGGCCGCTACCGGGCGTACCCACCCCGAGTCGTGGACCCATGGTTCCTCGGCGCAACGGCAGAAGTGGTTCACCGTCGGCTATCGGACCGGCAACCCCAACAAGTGCAATACCTTTGCCGCCACGAACCTCGGCTAGCGTGCGGTCAGGCGCTCGCCAGCAACCCGCGCAGCGTCGCGCGACCCGGCTCGTCAAGCGGCAGCAGCGGCGCGCGTGGATCTCCGACCGGGAAATCGAGCAAAGCGAGCCCGGCCTTGACGGTGGTAGCCAACCCGCCGGCAACGATGAACTCCAACAACGGTTTCAGCTCGGTGTAGATGGCCCGCGCCTTGTCCAGGTCACCGGAGCGCACCGCCTCGTACAGGTCGATGCAGGCCTGCGGCCGTAGATTCGGTGCCGCGGTGCACCATCCGGACGCGCCGGCTTGCAGCGCGTCGAGGACCAGCGGGTTGCTGCCGTTGTAGAACGGCAATCGGCCGCCGGAGAGTTCGGCGATGCGCTGCATGCGGGAGAGGTCACCGGTGGACTCCTTGACCATGGTGAGATTTTCGATGGTCTCGAACATGGTGACCAGAAGCTCCGGGCGCATGTCTACGCCGCTGGTGGCCGGGTTGTTGTAGGCCATGATCGGGATGTCGACGGCCTCGCCGACACGGCGGTAATGCTCCAGGATCTCGCGTTCGGTGAGCTTCCAGTAGGAGACGGGCAGCACCATCACCGCG
>JAQTVU010000417.1 GCA_028706695.1 Mycobacterium sp. | reverse complement strand
GCGGGCGCGCCATCACCGATATTCTTTCAGCCGCGGCCACAGCCCGAGCGCGACCGCGGTGGCGGCGCCGAGGCTGAGCACCACGCCGCCGACCTGGGCGCCGGAGAGCCCGCGGCGCGCATTGAGGACGTCGTTGCGCAGGCGGTTGCGGCTTTGATCCATCGCCTTGAGCAACCGATCCTCGAGCTGGTCGAAGGCGGGGGTGGCGTCGTTCTCCCCGCCGCCGAGCGCGACCTGGGTGGCGGCCCGGTAGTTGCCCACCGAGATGTAGGAGTTCATCCGGTCGTTGGCCTGCCGCCAGCGGGCCAGCAACTGGTCGGCGCCCTGCAGGTCGGGCTTGTCAACGGCGTCGCTGCGCGACATGTACCGGTCGAGCTGGCGGTGCATCGCCTCAATGCGCTTGTAGAACGACTGCTTGCGAAGGTCCTCGTCGCCCCGCCGGATCAGCGAGAGCGTTTCGTCGGCCCGCGCCTGCTGTGCGGTGATCTCGACGTTGGTCACCGTCTTGAGCGAGTCTGCGGCCGTGTCTTTGGCGCTGCGGCTGGCGGTCGTGGAGATGGTCAACGCCGTCCCCACCCACACCACCATGACGAGGATGGCGAGCCCGCCCACGACCAGGCCGGGATTGATCCGCCGCCGGGTGTGCCTGGCCAGCCAGCGGTGGGCGAACGCGCCGAAGCCCACCGTGGTGCCGACGACGAGGATCACCGGCGCCGGGATCTGGGTGGACGCGGTGGTCTCGCTGTCCACCCGGTCCGAGGTCGCCTCGTAGAGCTGCGCGGCGTCGGGCAGGATCGTCGACTGCATCAGTCCCGATGCCTCCGACAGGTAGGAGGAGCCGACCGGATTGCCCTCCCGGTTGTTGGTGCGCGCGATCTCGATCAGCCCGGTGTAGACGGCCAGTTCGCCGTTGATCCGGCTCAGCAGCTGCACCAGGGACTCGTCGTTGAGCCCGCTGGAGGCCCTGGTCACCGCCGCGGTGGCGTCGGTGATGGCCTGCTCGTAGCGTAGCCGGACCGGGCGCGGCTCGGCTTCGGCGATGAACGCGGTGGCCGCCGCGGCGTCGGCCACCGACAGCGCCGTATACAGCCGCGCGGCGGCGAAGGACAGCGGCTCGGTGTGGTTGAGCACCGTCGTCAGCACCTGCTGGCGGTGGTTTATGGTCGTCGAGGTGGCGAACGCGGTGGCCCCGCCCAGGGCCGCCAGGACGATCCCGATGGTCAGGATCCGGCCCGGTGTCGTCGAGACGAACCACCAGCGGGGATGAGCCGGTTCGGCCGGCGACCTCGAACCATGCGGCTCGGTCGACGGGTGGGCCAGCTCAACCGTCACGTTTGTTCGGACCTCATCTTTCGGCGTCTCTCGGCCACGGGCCGCTACCCGGCGAATCTGTATAAGCGAATTCTAAGAGAATGTGACCGCCGATGGGGGAGGCCGATGCGATTGACCCCACCCGGTCGACGGGGGAATTGCCTACCTATCCTGAACGCGTGCGGGGCGACGGCGACGGATGGGTGATATCCGAGAGCGGCGCTCACTACTGGGGGCGGTATGGGGCGGCCGGTCTGCTGGTGCGGGCCCCGCGGCCCGACGGCACCCCGGCGGTGCTTCTGCAGCATCGGGCGGTGTGGAGCCACCAGGGCGGGACCTGGGGATTGCCGGGCGGGGCCCGCGACAGCCACGAGACGCCGGAACAGACGGCGGTCCGCGAAGCGCACGAAGAGGCCGGCCTGCCCGGCGAGCGGCTCGTGCTGCGGGCCACCGTGATCACCGCCCGGGTGGCCGGCACCGGCGGCACACACTGGAGCTACACCACCGTCATCGCCGACGCCGGCGAATTGCTGCACACCCTGCCCAACGGGGAAAGCGCCGAGCTGCGCTGGGTCGGTGAGGAGGAGGTGGACGGGCTGCCCCTGCATCCGGGCTTCGCGGCCAGCTGGCAGCGGCTGCGCGCGGCCCCGGCCCTGGTGCCGCTGGAACCCGCCGACGAACGACGGCAGCGGCTGCCCTGCACGCTGCAGATCGAGGACGGCGTCTTCGTCTGGTGCATGCCGGGCCCCCCACTTCGGGCCGACCAGGCGCCGTCGCGGCTGAGCAGCCGGATCAGCTCGCTGCTGTAAGCGCCGATTTGAGCCGCTGCGCCGCCGCCCGCGGGTCGTCTGCCGCCGTGATCGCCCGCACCACCACGATGCGCCGGGCGCCGGCATCGAGGACCTCGGGCAGTCGCGCTTCGTCGATGCCGCCGATCGCGAACCACGGCTTGGCGCCGCCGCTTCGGGCGGCGGCGCGGACCAGCTGCAGCCCCGGTGCCCGGCGGCCGGGTTTGGTCGGGGTGGGCCAACAGGGGCCGACGCAGAAGTAGTCGGCCGCGCCCGAGGCCGCCGCGGCGAGCTGCTCGGCGTCGTGGGTGGACAGTCCCAGCAGCGGATCGGGGCCGACGATGTCGCGCGCGATGTCCGGCGGCAGATCCCGCTGCCCCAGGTGCAGGACGTCGGCGCCGGCCGCGCGGGCGATGTCGGCGCGGTCGTTGACCGCGAACAGGGCGTCGTGCCGGCGGGCGGCGTCGGCCAGGATTTCGCAGGCGGCCAGCTCGTCGCGCGCCTCCAGCGGGCCGAACCGCCGCTCGGCGGCCGACCCCTTGTCGCGCAACTGGATGATGTCCACCCCGCCGGCCAGGGCGGCGTCGGCGAACTCGACGAGGTCGCCGCGCTCGCGGCGCGCGTCGGTGCACAGATACAGCCGCGCCGCTGTCAGCCGGGTAGCACGTTGATGCACACCGCGACGCTAGCGCGCTAGCGTGGAGGCTTGAACGACTAGGCACGGGAGTCCCGGGAATCACTGCGGGGCTGAGAGTGGGCACAGCCAGACCGACTGGACCTGTCCTTACCGTCACACCTGATCCGGGTCATACCGGCGAAGGGAGGCTGACGATGCCATCACACCCGGGGCTGCTGGCCGTCATCGGCGGCGGGGTGATCGGGCTGTCGGTGGCGCGCCGCGCCGCGCAGGCGGGGTGGTCCGTGCGCGTGCACCGGCGCCCCGGCGACACCGGGGCGTCCTGGGTGGCCGGCGGCATGCTGGCCCCGCACAGCGAGGGCTGGCCCGGCGAGGAGCGGTTGTTGCGGCTGGGCATCGAGTCACTGCGGCAGTGGCGGGACGGCGGCTTCCTGGACGGGCTGGCGCCGGAAGTGGTCACCGCCCGCGAGTCGCTGGTGGTGGCCGTCGACCGGGCCGACGTCGCCGACCTGCGTACCGTCGCGGACTGGTTGACCGGCCAGGGGCATCCGGTGAGCTGGGTGTCGGCCGCCCGCGATGTGGAACCGTTGCTCGCTCGAGGTATCCGGCACGGATTCCGGGCGCCCACCGAACTGGCGGTGGACAACCGCGCGCTGCTCGGCGCGTTGTCTGTGGCCTGTGAGCGTCTGGGCGTGCGCTGGGCCGCGCCGGTGGACGAGCTGTCCGCCGTAGAGGGCGACGCGGTGGTGATCGCCAATGGCATCGACGCGCCGGCGCTGTGGCCCGGGCTGCCGGTGCGCCCGGTCAAGGGCGAGGTGCTGCGCCTGCGCTGGCGCAAGGGCTGTATGCCGGTGCAGCAACGGGTGATCCGCGCTCGCGTG
>JAQTVU010000416.1 GCA_028706695.1 Mycobacterium sp. | reverse complement strand
GACTTCGGCAGCTCGGGCCGGGTGAAGCTGATGCACAATCACGCACCGCTCAGCAAGCTGTGACGCGGAACGGCCGCGGTCATTCCTCAAGCCAGCGTTTGGTCTTCGGGTGCATGGCCAGCACCACGCTACCGACGGGCAGCAACGGCAGCGTATGCACGATCCACGCCACGCGCGCGCCCGCAATGAACACGCCGCCGTAGGTCAGCACCGCCACCACGGCACCGGCCACGATGAGATACCGCCCGAGCGCCCGACACCGCAGCAACATGATGACGCCGGTCACGGTCGAGGTGGCAAATACCAAGGCGAGGAACGCGATCGCGATGCAGAACAGGCGGTCCGTTCGCCACCAGCCGGCGATCAGGTCGGTGGCCACCACCGACGTGGCCCAGCCGCTGACGATGCTGACCGCACAGGCGGCGACGGCCGTCCGGCCGTCGGGCTCATCGCCCGGCGCACCGGGATAGCCGGCCCGCACTCCCGGGTGCGCCGCGCCCGGATAGGGTGGCGGTTGCGGGGCGAATTGACCGGTCGCGGACCCCGGGACCCGGGGCATCGGGCCGGTGGGGGCACGACGAATGATCCGCGTCGCCGAATCGGGTGACACGCGGGGCTGAAGGGGGCGCTGAGGTGAAGACGGCTGATTCGGCGCGGTCACCTCAACCAGCGTAGTTGTCCACGTAAAGACCCCGCTTGGCGAGCCACGGCACGGGATCGATTCTTTGCGAGCCGCCCTGTAACACCTCGAAATGCAGGTGCGGCCCGGTGGAGTTGCCCCGGTTGCCCATGGTGGCGATCTGGTCGCCGGCCATCACCCGCTGCCCGACGCTGACCAGCGTGGTGTTGACATGGCCGTAGAGCGTGACCGTGCCATCGGCGTGGCGCAGCTTCACCAGGGCCCCGTAGCCGGCCGCCGGCCCGGCCTCGATGACGACACCGTCGGACACCGCCACGATAGGCGTGCCGATCGCGTTGGCCAGGTCGATGCCGGCGTGCAGCACCCCCCAGCGGTATCCGAAGTTGGAGGTGAAGATGCCCTTGGTGGGCATCACGTAGAGCGGCTGCTGCAATCGCGCCTCACGCTGGGCGCGATCGTTGGCAAAGGCCACCCCCTTGGCGAGCTCCTCGTTGTGCACCGCGACGTTCGCTGCCGGCCGCACCGCGATCACCTGCGCCCCGCGGATCGTGTTGCTGCCCGCGCCGCCGGTGAGCGCCGACGCATTGGCGGTCAGCACGGCCGCGGTCCTGGGCGTGTCGAGATGGCCGGTCGCGTTGTGGGCGGCGGCGGCGGCCGCGCCGGCGGCCATCGCCGAGATCAGCAGGCGGCCCCGGGCCGCGCTGGTCGGCTCCTTGCGGTGCTGCCCACCGCCCCGGATGGCGCCGATGACCTCGGTGGCGGCCTCGCCGTCGGCATCTCGCAGACGCCCAAACCCGGTGCCGGGCTCAGCGGTGACGCGGAGAAACAACCGGTCGGGCGCGACGAGCCGCATCGGATGCGGATCGTCGGCCTCATCGAGGTCGTTGAGCTCGGGAGCCGCCAGGACGCGCGCTGCGCTGTCGAAGAAGGAGTCGTTGCTGAAATCCAGGCTCGCGAAATCGTCTACGGCGTCGGTGAATTCCACATCGCTCAAGTCGCTTGAGTCCCTCAGGTCGCCGCAGTCGCTTGAGTCGCAGCCGTCGAGCGGCAGGATTTCAGTCACTTCGGTGCGGTGTGGCGTCACCCGGCGACGGGTATCATCCGATCCTGTTACGGCAGGAGAACGAGCCAAACGGTGCTGGGACAAGCTGAAACGTCCTCGGATCGTGACCATAACGTTATCTGGACCCTAGGAAGTTATCCGCTGAGTGACGCGGCTGGCAACTTCGGGACAAAATTCGGTCGGTCTTGTGAGTTGACTCACGTTCGGCTCCATCGTTGCTCGGTGACCTGCGCCATATCCAAGCGACAACCAGGCCGCATCCGAGCCATCTCGAAGATGCGGCGTAACCAGCCGTTTCGACGGGTGGCTACAGTGCCAACCGTGCGCGTCGCCGATCGCGGTGCCGCCGAGGTACAGGCCCAGCAGTAGCCGAGCGAAGACAGTGAGCCCATGGACCTTTTCGAGTATCAAGCAAAAGAACTGTTCGACAAGCACGACGTACCGACCACGCCCGGGCGGGTGACCGACACCGCCGAGGGCGCGCGCGAGATCGCCGCCGAAATCGGCCGCCCGGTGATGGTCAAGGCCCAGGTGAAGATCGGTGGCCGCGGCAAGGCCGGCGGCGTCAAATACGCTCCCACGCCCGACGACGCCCAGCAGCACGCCAACAATATCCTCGGCCTGGACATCAAGGGCCACATCGTCAGGAAGCTGCTGGTCACCGAGGCCAGCGACATCGCCGAGGAATACTACATCTCCTTCCTGCTCGACCGGGCCAACCGCACCTACCTGGCCATGTGCTCGGTCGCGGGCGGCATGGAGATCGAAGAGGTGGCCGCCACCAAGCCCGACCGGCTCGCCAAGGTCCCGGTGAGCGCCGTCAAGGGCGTGGATCTCGCATTCGCCCGCTCCATCGCCGATCGGGGCCACCTGCCGGCCGAGGTGCTTGACGCGGCCGCCATCACCATCGCCAAGCTGTGGGAGCTGTTTGTCGCCGAGGACGCCACCCTGGTGGAGGTCAACCCGCTGGTGCGCACTCCCGACAATCGGATCCTGGCGCTGGACGCCAAGATCACCCTCGACGCCAATGCCGACTTCCGGCACCCCGAACACGCGGAATTCGAGGACCGGGCCTCCACCGACCCGCTGGAGCTGAAGGCCAAGGAGCACGGCCTCAACTACGTCAAGCTCGACGGCGAGGTCGGCATCATCGGTAACGGCGCGGGCCTGGTGATGTCGACGCTCGACGTCGTCGCGTACGCCGGCGAGAAGCACGGCGGGGTCAAGCCGGCCAACTTCCTTGACATCGGCGGCGGCGCCTCCGCGGAGGTCATGGCCGCCGGCCTGGATGTGATCCTCAACGACGGTCAGGTCAAGAGCGTTTTCGTCAACGTCTTCGGCGGCATCACCGCATGCGATGCGGTGGCCACCGGCATCGTCAAGGCGCTGGAGATATTGGGCGACGAGGCCAACAAGCCGCTGGTCGTCCGCCTCGACGGCAACAACGTCGAGGAGGGCCGTCGCATCCTCACCGCGGCCCACCACCCGCTGGTGACGCTGGCGCCCACGATGGACGAGGCCGCCGACAAGGCCGCCGAGCTGGCGAGCGACTGAGAAAGGATCGTTGACGCAATGTCCATTTTCCTGAACGCAGAAAACAAGGTCATCGTCCAAGGCATCACCGGGACCGAGGCGACCGTCCACACCGCGCGCATGCTCAAGGCGGGCACCCAGATCGTCGGCGGCGTCAACGCGCGCAAGGCGGGCGCCACCGTCACGCACGAGGACAAGGGCGGCCGGATCGTCGAGCTGCCGGTGTTCGGCAGCGTCACCGAGGCGATGGAGACGACCGGCGCGGATGTCTCGATCGTCTTCGTCCCGCCCAAGTTCGCCAAGGACGCCATCGTCGAGGCCGTCGACGCCGAGATCACGCTGCTGGTCGTCAGCACCGAGGGCATCCCGGTGCAGGACAGCGCCT
>JAQTVU010000415.1 GCA_028706695.1 Mycobacterium sp. | reverse complement strand
TCGATTTCGACCGCGGTGACCGTGGCGCCGCGGTCGAGCAAGGCCAAGGTGAGCGACCCGAGGCCGGGACCGACCTCGAGGACGTGATCGGATCGGCCGACGCCGGACACCGTGACCACCCGTCGCACCGTATTGGCGTCGTGCACGAAGTTCTGGCCAAGGGTCTTCCGTGGCCGGAATTCGAGCTCCTTGGCCAGCCGCCGAATCTCACCGCGCCCGAGCAGCCGGATCGTCAGCGCGCACCGGCCCTTCCGCTGCACACGGGCCACGCGCCCCAGCCCTGGCGCTGCCGGGTCACCTCGGCGATGGCGATCTGTTCCTCGCGGGTGGCCAGGTCGGCGCGGGGCGCAAAGCGCAGACCGCCATTGCGCTCCCAGGTGCCCTGATCGAACTGCACACCGCCGTAATACCCGTTACCGGTGTTGATCGCCCAGTTTCCGCCGGCCTCGCAGCCCGCGATGGCCTCCCAGATGGGACCGTCGGTGATCGGCGGCACCTCGGTGCCGGGCTTGGTGCCGACGCGCACCACCGCTTCGCGGGCCGGAGCCACCACCGTGTTGGCGACCGGAAGCCGGCCCGTCTCCACACCGTTGACCGTGGCCACCGCGAACGTCACGTCCTGGGTGCCCGGGCTACCCGGGTCTTCGACAACCTGACGGCTGACGTTCATCTCCGGGTCCTCGACACGACGCGCCGGCGGCAGCAGCGGCATCCGCTCGGTCACCCGCTGAATCCGGTTGCGGGTCACCTGTATCTCCATGCCGTCCACGATGGGCGACGTCGCGTCGGGCAGCACCTGGTCGCTCTCCTGCAGCGGCGCGCCCGCGGCGCTCAGCAACCCGCCGACGTTGGCCGCCGGCAGATGCACCGTGCGCATCGCGCCGCCGTCGTTGATTCGGACCGTCTTGGCGCTGACGACCGGCAGGGCCATCCCGGCCAGCGGAACGAGACTTCCCCGCGAGGCCGCGGCCGGGGCGGTGTCGGTCATCGCCAGCTGGGCCAGCGCCTCGTCGACGGTGGAAGCCGTCGTCCACAGCTGCTTGGCGCCGCGACCGTCCAGCGAAATCTGCAGGGGCCGGCTGCGGCGCAGCACGATGTTGGCGGCATCGTGCACCTTGACGTCGGCGGCCGGATACAGGTCGTCGCGCTCGGCCACGCTGAAGCCGTTTTCCTGCACGATGTCGATCACCCGCGCCTTCATGGTCGTGACCCGCAGCCCAATCCCGTCGACGTTCAACGTGACCGTCTTGCAGACCGCGACCGCCAGCCCGCCGGCGCACGCCAGGACCAACAGCAGCCCGCCGAGCACCACCCGCAACATCGGTGATGGATCCTGATGAAGTTTCGTCAACACATTCAACGCGCGTCTACCCCGACCTCTGCAATAGCCAGCCAATAGCCAGCAACTACCAGCAACTACTTCGCAGACCAACTACGGAAAAAATGACGAGTGGGCCCCGGCGCCCAGCCGCACGATCACAAGACGGTAACGAACCGGTCAAGGCTGAGCAACTGTCGCAGGCCGGCGTGTTTATCGGTCGGCCACGCGGAAACCCGTTTCGCCCCCCAGCCCATAGACGCGGCGGGCATTGCTCGTGGTGATCTCGGCCAGTTCCTCGGCGGGACGATCCACCAGCTCAGCGACCGCCCGCACGGTATAGGGAAGGCAGTACGGCTCGTTCGCTGCGCCCCGATAGGGATGCGGGGTCAAAAACGGCGCGTCGGTCTCCACCAGCAGCTGCTCCAGCGGTATCGACGGCACGGCCTCCCGCAGCACCCGGGCATTGCGGAAGCTCGCGGTCCCCGACAGGCTCAGCAACCATCCGGCATCGACGCAACGTCGCGCCATCGCGCTGCCCGACGAGAAGCAGTGGAAGATCACCGCCTCGGGGGCGCCCTCGGCGGCCAGCACGTCGAGCACCTCGGCGTCGGCCTCCCGGTTGTGGATCATCAGCGGTTTCCCGCACCGCTTGGCCAGCTCGATGTGCCAGGCGAACGCTTCCCGCTGCACGTCCGGCCGGGCGCAGCCCTCCAGGCGCCCGGGCCAGTACAGATCCACACCGGTCTCGCCCACGGCCACCACCCTGGGGTGGGCCACCAATTCCTCGATCTCGGCGCGGGCGGCGCCGGTCAGCGCATCTGCGCGGGTGGGGTGCAACGCGACCGCGGCGTAGACCCGGGGATCCCACTCGGCGGCCCGCGTCACCCAGCGCGCCGACTCCAGATCGTCGGCGATGGTGACCATGGCCACCACGCCGACCGCCGCGGCGCGCTCCGCGATGGCTGTCACGCCCTGGGCGTCGCGCGCACCGCAGGCGTCGAGATGCGTGTGGGCGTCGATCAAGGGCGCCAACGGGTGCGGGGCGGGCGGCGCTTCTCGTTTGGCTGGTCGGTCAGAGCTCACGAGCACACAATAGGGTGGACTTTCGATGAAGCCTTATTACGTCACCACTGCGATCGCCTATCCAAACGCCGCGCCGCACGTGGGCCATGCCTACGAGTACATCGCCGCCGACGCGATCGCCCGGTTCAAGCGGCTCGACGGCTTCGACGTGCGCTTCCTGACCGGCACCGACGAGCACGGCCTGAAGGTGGCCCAGGCCGCCGCGGCCGCGGGTGTCCCGACCGCGCAGCTGGCACGGCGCAATTCGGATGCCTTCCAGCGCGTTCAGGAGGCGCTGAACATCTCCTTCAACCGGTTCATCCGCACCACCGATGCCGATCACTACGAGGCGTCCAAGGAGATCTGGCGGCGCATGGCCGCGGCCGGTGACATCTATCTCGACACCTACTCGGGGTGGTATTCCGTGCGCGATGAACGGTTCTTCTTCGAAGCCGAGACGCAGCTCCGCGCGGACGGGACTCGGGTGGCGACGGAAACCGGCGCCGCGGTGACCTGGACCGAAGAACAGTCGTATTTCTTCCGGCTCTCCGCGTATGCCGACAGACTGCTCGCCCACTACGACGCCAATCCCGGCTTCATCGCCCCCGAGGTGCGCCGCAACGAGGTGATCAGCTTCGTGTCGAGCGGCCTGCAGGACATCTCGATCTCGCGCACCTCGTTCGACTGGGGCGTGCCGGTGCCCGACGATCCCGACCACGTCATGTACGTGTGGGTCGACGCGCTGACGAACTACCTGACCGGCGCAGGTTTTCCCGACACCGGCTCGGAGTTGTTCCGCAATTACTGGCCCGCCGATCTACATCTGATCGGCAAGGACATCATCCGGTTCCACGCCGTATACTGGCCGGCGTTTCTGATGTCGGCCGGGATCGAGCTTCCCCGAAGGGTTTTCGCGCACGGGTTCCTGCACCACCGGGGCGAGAAGATGAGCAAGTCGGTGGGCAACGTCGTCGACCCGGTGGCGCTGGCGGAGACGTTCGGGGTGGACCAGGTCCGCTTCTTCCTGTTGCGTGAGGTTCCGTTCGGGCAGGACGGCAACTACACCGAAGAGGCCATCATCACCCGGATCAACACCGACCTGGCCAATGAGCTGGGAAACCTGGCCCAGCGCTCGTTGTCGATGGTGGCCAAGAACCTGAACGGCGTGGTGCCGGAGCCCGGTCAGCTGACCGCGCCCGACACCGACCTGTTGGCGAGGGCCGACGGCCTGCTGGAGCG
>JAQTVU010000414.1 GCA_028706695.1 Mycobacterium sp. | reverse complement strand
CACTACTTTCATGTCCGGCCCGCCGACCAGTTCGACGCGATGAACCACATCGACAGGACTCGGGCGCTGGAGCCGCTGGAGGCCACGAGCCGGTGGGTGGCCGGCGAAACGCCGGAAACCTACCCAAGCGGCCTGTAGACGGGGCATGGCGGGCGGGTCGGTTTCCCGCCGCGGCACTTTCACCAGGTTGGCCTTGCACTTGGCGAACTTGACGCACTTGGCGAGCCGGCCGAACGCGGCACACTGCAGCACCCGGTTGAGTTCTCCTCTTGAAACGCGGACACCACCGCCGCCGGCGCGTCGGCCCACGCGACCCGCAACAGGTGCCCGTGGCCCGGGTCCCGCCCCTTGCATAGATATGCCTCGTGTGGTAGCACAAAGCTATGTCAGTAGACATAGGTTATCTGCTTTGATCGGAGGTGACCCATCATGTCGATGCGTACAGATCCGTTCCGTGACCTCGACCGGTTCGCCGAGCAGGTACTGGGCACCACGGCCCGTCCGGCGGTCCTGCCGATGGATGCCTGGCGAGATGGCGAGCAGTTCATCGCCGAGTTCGATCTTCCTGGCGTCAAGCCGGATTCGGTTGATCTGGACGTCCAGCGCAATGTGCTGACCGTGCGCGCCGAACGGCCCAACCTTGATGAGGGCCGCGAGATGGTTTCCGCCGAGCGTCCACGCGGAGTGTTCATCCGCCAGCTGTTTCTCGGGGACAACCTCGACATCGATAACATCGTCGCCAATTACCACGACGGCGTGCTGAGATTGACGATCCCGGTCGCCGAGAAGGCCAAGCGGCGGCGCATCCAGATCACCCGGGACGGCCAGAAACCGGCGATCAATGCCTGATCACCGTGGGGCTGCACGCTTCCCTGAAGTGACCGCGGTCGCACAGCGCGGCCCTACTTGCGTCACGGTTGCCGCAATAGCGAGGAGGTGATGATTGGAGAACCAAAATCCCGCGCTGACCCGTGCCATCCACAACCGCTGATGACCGAGGACTGACGTGACGACGTGGCTGGCGCACGATTGCGCGCGCACCGCCACTGAGCGTGGCCCGCATCAGCGGAGCGCACGGAAGTCATCGACTCGGGGTGGGCACGAGCGGCCTGCACGCCCACCCCGACGAACGACTGTTGGCCACGATAGTGCCCAAGACAGGATGGCTGGCGATGACGGATCCGTACTCAGTCCTGGGTGTGTCGCCGCGCGCGACCCCGGCCGAAATCACGCAGGCCTACCGGCGCCTACTTCGTGACTATCACCCCGACAGGCGTGCCGGGGAACCGAATTCGGGGGCTGACGAACGACTGCGCCAGATCCTGGCCGCCTACGCGATACTCCGAGACCAGCGCCGCCGGGCCGCCTACGACCAGGCACACCGCGACGACGAACGCACCGCCCCAATTCAAATACGAGTAACCCACGTCAACGCCACCGAGGATCAGCCACCCTTGTGGGCGGGGCCGGTCCGCTGGCACCGCTGACCGCCGGCCGACAGCCGCATCGCATCAAGCCGTGCTCGATGACCGGCCGAAAGTGGAGCCGCATCCTCGGCGTCGGGACGATCGGCGATGAACCGCCAGGGTTCGAGGTCGAACTGCTGAACGTTCTCTAGCAAATCCTGCACCAGAACGTCGATGCCGGCACGGGCCTCGACGGCGACGAGCTGGTCGGCGAACGTGTGGGTGGCGACGCGGCGCGGCATAGACAGCTGGCAGCAGTCCTGATCGGGCAGCACCGCAATCGGCGCGGTACCGATCCGGGTAGCTTCTGCCAGGATTTCCTGTTTGTCGAAGGCCAGTAGAGGCCGCAGAACCGGCACACTGGCCGCTGCGTCGGTGGTAGTCAGGTTGGGCAGTGTTTGGCTGGCCACCTGCCCCAAGCTGTCGCCGGTAACCACGGCTTGCGCGGCGAGGCGTTTGGCCAGGGCGCTGGCCAGACGCAAATACAAGCGGCGTTGCGCCACGATTTGCGCTTCGCCGGCGCCGCTGGCCGCCAAGGCCCGCTGGGCGCGGCCCACCGCCACGACATACAGCCGTGAGCGGGGCTGGAACCGACCCAGTTGCCGAGCCAGCGCATAGGACTTGTAGATCGATGAGGCATCGGTGTATGGAGCGCCGGTGCAATGCAGATAATCACAGGCCAGTCCCCGACGCATCGCGCGGTAGGCGGCCACTGGCGAATCGAACCCGCCGGAGAGCAGCACCAACGCCCGACCGCTCGAACCCACCGGCAACCCGCCTTGGCCTGGATATCGCTGGGTGCCGAGGAAAATCTCGTGCCGGTCGACTTCGATGGCCAGTTCGACGTCGGGGCTGGTCAAGTCGACCTGCCAGCCCAATTCGGCGCGCACGTGGGCGCCGACGCGGGCGGCCAACTGCTCCGAGGTCAAGCTGAATCGCTTGTCGCGGCGGCGGGAACGCACCGCAAACCTCGGCGGCGCCGCCGGGGTGGACAGTTCCCGCAACAGCCGCACCGCGGCGGCTTCGGCTGCCGCGGCCGACCTGGGCACCCGCCAGACGGGTTGCACCACGCTGACGCCAACGACATTGCGGGCCAGTTTGACCATGTCGGCCTGTAACTCTGGTCGGGTACAGAGCACTAGCATGGGGCCGCGCCGGCGGATCAGGGGCCGATCCGCCGGCGGCCAGGCAGACAATGCGTCTTTGATGTTGGCCAGCAGCCGCTGCTCAAACCAGCGACGGTTGCCGCCCTTGAGCACCAATTCGCCGTACTTCAGCAAGACACACGGTTGCATCTGCACCCCGTCACCTCCTGGCTGGCGGATACCCAACTCGACGCCCGCACCCCGACGCCATCGCGTGAGCGACCAGATCGGGAACCGCGTAAGGCCGCTCAGCCGGATGCCGACCCGTCGCAGGCGTCACAAATATATTGTTGCGTGAGCAGGTTTTATGTGCTTGTAGAAATAGATTTGCCCAGGTACGAGGAGCTGGTGGGCATGTTGAGTTTCGCCCCAGGCTGCTACGGCATGGACCATCTCGGCCGGCAGTGCTCAGATGAGGCGCCAAGGGAGTGGTACTGCCGCCCGGCCGGCGCTGATTCCGGTGCACGGCTGGCTCGCCGGTGGCTGGCTTCGAGCTGGCGTGATGACCGACCTGTGATCGCGGGTTTTACACGCGCGCGGTACTGGGTCGAGAAGGTGGCCAAGGTGCCCGCCGCCTTCAGCGCCAATCTGCGTCTGGCCCGGGCGAGTTGAACTTCGTCAAGACCCACGCACGGCACCGAGGGAAACGTGCCGGCTACCCGACGAACATCTCCGCCCGCCCGAGCCCTGATGTGCCGCCGGCGCTTTGCTGCGTCCTCGCTGAATTGACTTGATGGCCTTGCGTTGCCGCGAAAGCGCCGCTTGGCAGCCTTGGCGTCCGCCTCGATCAGCCGGCCGGCAGCACCGGCCGTTCCGGAGTCGCCGCGATCGGGGCGCCACAGGAGTTCCAGAACGTGATTGTCGCAGCCAAATGCATCGCCGACAACGAATTCCGTGGTTTTCCGAAACGCAACTGATCTTTACCGAGGCCGGCGCGGGCTTCGGCCCGAGACAGGCGAGATGGGTGGAGCGGCGCTGGCAGCGCAGGTCACCAGGCGAGTTGACCACGGTTCCGATGCG
>JAQTVU010000413.1 GCA_028706695.1 Mycobacterium sp. | reverse complement strand
CGCGGGCACGGCTAACGGTGCCCGCCGCCGAAGCCCCCACCGAAACCGCCGCGGTGACCACCCCCGAACCCGCCGTGACCGCCGCCGTGACCACCCCCACTGAAGGGCCCGCCGCCATGTCCGGGGCCGCCGCCATGGCCGGGGCCGCCGCCACCGAAGGGTCCGCCGCCATGGCCGGGGGCGCCGCCACGGAAGGGGCCGCCGCCATGGCCGGGGCCAACCGGGCCATCTGGGCCCATGCCGTGCGGCGGAACATGCACACCACCGGGACCACCCGACCCCACCCCAGGTGGCCGAACGTGCACACCACCAGCACCGCCCTGCGGCGGGATCACCGCAGGCAACGTCGGCGACAGACGCGGCAGCGGCCGGACCGGCGGCGGGTCGACGATCGGGCCGGGAACCGGCAAGCGTAGCGGCGGCGCGGGAAGGGATAGCAACGGCGGGACCGCGACCGGTGCCGGCACGGGGGGAGCCACGGGAACCGGGGCCGGTGCGGCCGGTGCGGGACTCAGGGGCCTCGGCGCGGCGACCGGCACCGGCATCCCGACTTGCGGCTTCGGGGCGGACCCGGTGGCGGGCGCGGGCAGTTGTTGCGTCGGGACGATCAGGTTTTGACCCGGCGTGGGCTGCACGGCGACCGTCGTGCGGATGCCGATCGCGAGCGCGATTTCCAGGGCCACCACCGCGGCGATCCCGGCCACCGCCAGCCCGCTGCCGAACAGCAACACCGGCCGGCGCCGCGGCTCGCTCCCCTCTGCGGTGGAGGACTTTCCGGTGACGGTGGTGGGGGCATCGGCGTCCTCGTCGGCCACGGCGCTGTAGGCAAGTTCTGGCCCGTCGAGACCCGCGGCCGCCGGCGTTCCGGACAGGCTGAGGTATTCGGGCGCGGCGTCCAGATCGACCGCCCCGGTTCCGGGGTCTTGGGCATAGGCCAGCGCAGCGGTCGACGAGACGAACAACGGCGCATTGGCCGACGCCAGGGCGGCCCCACGGGCCAGGGCCGTTTTCGGCTCCTCCGGGACGCTCACATCAAAGGAGGTCGCCGACTCGAACGCCGGCTTGAGCGGGGCGATGTCGACGCCCGACCCGATCAACAGCAGGCCGCCGGGCACCGGCCGCAGACCGTCCAGCCGGCCGGCCATCCCGGTGAGCTCGGCGGTGACCCGCTTCTCCGATGCGGTGTCGATGCGTTGTTTGAAGACGTCGGCGACGGCGCCGTCGCAGGTCTCGACCAGCGCCAGCGTCGCGGTGCCAGGCTCCACGAGCAGCACCGCGGTGCGCTCGTAATGCATTGCGGCTCCGACGGATTGGGCCAATGCCGCGGCGGCCAGGAACGCCGAGACCAGCATGACGTTGTCGATCTTGTGGGCGGCCAGCGCGTCGCGCAATGCGGTGGCCTGGAGCTGGTCGGTCCAGGCCACCCCGATGGACGACAGCTCAAGCCCCGCCTCGGCCGCGCCCTGGCGTGTGCCCAGGATGGCGGCGATCACCTGGTCGGGCGCGCCGGCGGTGGCCGAGTCCTCGGCGGAGGCGACGTCGAACGCGTCCTCTTCGACCGTTGCGCCGTCGGCGTTTCGGCCCTCCAGCACCACCATGTTGATCGATGCCGGTGCCATCGACACCCCCAGCACGACGTCCAATTCCCACCCTCCGATGTGTGACGGGCGGCAATGATTCTGGCGCCCGGCGGGGCCCGGCGGAGGGGAAATCACGCGCGGACCGCCTCCCATAGAGGCCCATAGTGGGCCGAGAAGCTGTGCGACGGTCCTGCGCAAACTAGGTAGTTCTTATGAAATTCTGGTAGGACCGTGACGGTGTGGGCCCCCGCTGACCCTGGTATTTCGAACCTACGCTCGAACTCCCGTACGGGTGCTCGGCCGGGCTGGTCAACCGCAGGATGCACAGCTGACCGATCTTCATTCCCGGCCACAAGGTGATCGGCAGATTGGCAACGTTGGACAGCTCCAACGTGATGTGACCGCTGAAGCCGGGGTCGATGAAGCCGGCCGTCGAGTGCGTCAGCAGGCCCAGCCGGCCGAGGGACGACTTGCCTTCCAGGCGTCCGGCGAGGTCGTCGGGCAGGGTGAACAGTTCCAGCGTCGAGCCGAGTACGAATTCTCCGGGATGCAGCACGAACGGCTCGCCGTCGATCGGTTCGACCAGGCTCGTCAGCTCGTCCTGCCGCTGCGCGGGATCGATGTGGGTGTAGCGGGTGTTGTTGAACACCCGAAACATCCGGTCCAGGCGGACATCGATGCTGGACGGCTGCACCAGCGCGTCATCGAACGGATCGATGCCCACCCGCCCGGCGGCGATTTCGGCCCTGAGGTCGCGGTCGGAGAGCAGCACTCGCAAAGCCTATCCGTCCACGGGAGGGCCCAGCTTCCGCCGCCGAACACAACGGCGCCCTTGCCGCCGAGCCGTCTTTCGTGTACCGGAAACGGGCTGACCGATACGTGGCCAGCGATTCAGTCTATTCAGCCGCGGCCGTTCGACTTCGCCAGCGTGAATTGGTTGACGTCGATGTAACCCAACCGAAACGCGTCGGCGCATCCGGTGAGATACTGCATATATCGCTGGTAAACCTCTTCAGACCGGGCCTTGATGGCCTCGTTTCGGCGCGTCCGCAGCGCGGTGGCCCAGTGATCGAGCGTTCTGGCATAGTGCAGCTGCCGCGACTGCCGCCGGGTCAGGTTAAAGCCCGCCTTGGCCGCGTGGAACTCCACCGACTCGATCGGCGGTAGCTGGCCACCGGGGAAGATCTCCTCAGCGATGAATTCCCAGAAGCTCGTCAACTCGTCGGACACCGGCAGGCCGCGTTCGACAACTTGCGGTGCGGTCAACATGGTGATCGTGTGCAGCAGCATCACCCCGTCGTCGGGCAGCACGCCGTATGCCATCGCGAAGAAATCGTCGTAGCGGTCGTACCCGAAGTGCTCGAAGGCGCCGACGGACACGATCCGGTCGACGGACTCGCCGAACTGTTCCCAGCCCCGCAGTAGCACCCGCCTGCTGCACGCGGTGTCCATCAGGTCGAAGGCCCGCTGCGCGTAGGCGGCCTGGTTGTTGGACAATGTCCAACCGACGACGTTCACGTCGAATTTCTCGATCGCGCGGCGCATCATGCTCCCCCAGCCGCAGCCGATGTCGAGAAGCGTCATCCCGCGCCGCAAACCGAGCTTGCCCAACGACAGATCCATCTTGCGGATCTGGGCTTCTTCCAGCGTTATGTCGCGCCGACGATCGAAATACGCGCAGCTGTAGAGGTCATCGTGGGGTCCAGGAAAAGCCGGTAGAACTCGTCAGACAGGTCGTAGTGTGCCTGCACGTCCTGGAAGCGTGGCGTTAGCTTGTCTGCCATGATGGCCACCCGCCTTTCCGGGCTCGGGTTCACTCAGCTGGTGACTAGATGAGTGATTCCAGGGGGTCAGTGGTTGTAGGCGGTCAGTGATCGCTTGATGGTGGTGCCGAGGTGGTCGTTGTGCCAGATGGCGGCGGTCGGGGCGAGGATGCGCTGAGCGACGCGCGCGCAGACCCCGGCGAAGGTGCGCCCGCCGTGTTGTTCGAGGTCGAGCTGGCCTTTGAGGGTGTCGTTGACCGATTCGATGATCTGGCGCAGGGGCTTGAA
>JAQTVU010000412.1 GCA_028706695.1 Mycobacterium sp. | reverse complement strand
CCCTCGAACAGCATGCTGGCCCGGTCGGCGTCGCCGACGGCGACGGCATCGACCTGCTTGTCCACCGGCAGCGACTCGCCGGTGAGGAAGGATTCGTCGACTTCCAGGTCGTCGGCCACCAGCAGGCGCGCGTCGGCCGGTACCACCTCCGGCGCGGCCAGGTCGATGATGTCGCCCGGGCGCAGCGACTTCGCGCTCACCGTGGCCGTTCGCGAGGTGGTACGCGCGACGTCCAGTCGGCGCCGTGACGTCGCCACCGCCGGCAGGACGACGCGGCGGACCAGCTGGTCCTGCTCGGCGAACAGCTCGGCGACCGCCGCCTCGGCCCGCAGCCGCTGCACCCCGCCGGCTATCGCGTTGGCGGTCACCACGCCCGCGACCAGCAGCGCGTCGATGTTGCTGCCGACGATCGCCGACGCCGCGGCGCCGACGGCCAGGATTGGCGTCAGCGGGTCGGCGAGCTCGGCCCGCGTCGCGACCAGCAGCCGCCCGACCTGAGTCGCCGGGGCCCGCAGCGGCGCCAGGGCCGGGTTGTAGGACAGGTCGTCGAGGGCGCGGCGCCACGCCGCGATCGTGGGCTGGACGGCCAGCGGCCGGGTGTGGCCAGCCAGCCTCGAATAGACGATCTCGGGGTCCAGCGCGTGCCAGGCGGTCAGCGGCTGCGGCGTGGGATCGGGCAGTCGCAGCACCCGGGCGGCCGAGAAGGCGCCCGAAACCAGCGCGGCGGCGGCGGCGGCGTTGACCGGATTGAGCCAGCGCTGCAGGGCAAGGGGATGGGTGCTGGCCCGCGGGTCCCCGGTGACCAACAGCAGCCCGGCCAGCGTGCTGCCGCCCTTGGCCAGGCGCACCGACGATTCGGTGGCCGCCCGCGCCACCGGCAGCGCCGACAGAATCCGCACGGCCGCCGCCAGGTCGGTGCCGGTGATCACGTCGGCGGTCCACGGCGTCGCCGCATGCGGATCGTCGAGGGCCACACCGACGTCGGCGATGGCCAGTGCCGCCAGCGTGTCGGTCGAGGCGAAATCCGGATGCAGGGCGGTGATCAGCAACACCGGCCCGCGATCGGTGCGTAGGTCACGCACCAGCGTCAGCAACGGCGTCCCCGCAGGGTGGGTCACCGCCACGCTGGCGGTCAGGTCTTCGGTGCCGGCGACGTGGCGCAGCACCACCCGCACCCCGGTGCGGTGCGCGGTCTGCAGCAGGGGGACAGCGAAGGGATCGACCTCCCAGCCGACGTCCACGCCGCCCACCCGCTGACCGTCCACCATGAGGTCGGCGTGCTCGAGGCCCTGCGCGGGCGCCGCCGACGACCCCGGCGCCCCTACCCAGCGCAGCCGTGCTCCGGTGGCCGGCAGCTCGTCGGGGTCCGGCTCAGGTGCCTGCTCGCCGTGCAGCAGCGCGTCGGCGACCTCATAGACCCGGTCGTCATCCCAGCCGGGCATGTCGCCGCGTGCGCGCAGCACGGCTCGGTGGTCACCGCGCAGCGCCGCCCCGTCGACGACGACCACCTTGATCCGATCCAGGCGGCGCAGCGCCCCCGGGTCGAGGATCAATTGCCCGGTGTTGGCAAGCCCACGGCCCAGGATTGCCGCGAAGGTCTGGCGTCCCATGTGCGCGGCTCTGGGCACCCCGGCCAGCAGCGCGCCGGCCGCGTCCTCGGTGCCGCCGCCGGCCAGCAGCGCCCCCGCCGCGGCGAGCAGCGAGGCGTTCGCGGCCTGGTCGGCGTACTCCTCCACCGGCCCGGCCATCGATCCCTTGGCGGTGTCGATGGCGGCGTCGACGGCCCCGCCCACGACGACGTGGGAGGCCTCACCCGCGTCCGCGGCCGCCCAGGTGTGCCGACGCCGCTGTGATCCGGGCCCCGCCGAGGAGAGGACGGGGACCACCGGAGCCTGCGGCCGGTTAGGCGAGGCCAGCTGCGGCTCGCGTTCCCGCCACCGCTGCCGATGCGCCGCCGCCTCGGAGACCTGCAGGCTGCGTTGGGCGAGGTCTAGCAGCGGTGTGCCGATCGCCTGGGTCAGCCCGTTGGCCACCGCCGCCGAGGCGCTGAGCGCGATGTCGGTGCCGACGCGGCCCAGCCGAGATTCCAGGATGGACACGATCCGCGGTTGATGATTCAGCAGGGCCGCCGCGGCCCGAGCGCTGCGCGGCGCAACCGGCAGCCGGCCCACCCAGCTGACGACCGCGGCGCCGATCGCCCCGACGTCCATCGCCGCGGCCGTCAGCGGCACCAGGATCGCCAGCGGGTTGCCCGGATCGGCGAAGGGCGCCGTCCGGACGGCCGGCTTCCCTCTCGACGACGGCAGGTCGGTGGCCACACGCGAAACCGTTTCCCGCACCCGGTCCACGACGTGGTCGGCGTCGGCCGCGCTGTCGAGTTCGACGACGAGCCGGCCGAGTGCGCCTTCGACGTGGGCCGTGGCCACCCCCGGGATTCGGCGCACCGGCTCCTCCACCACCGGGGCATGCTCGTGCCAGTCGGGAAACGGCAGCAGCGGGTCGAGATCCAGATGCACGCGTCGTCCGCTCCGCCAGCGCACCGGTGGCATGACGCGGCCGGAAGAGCCGTCGGGCGACTGGCCCAAGCCAATCGCCCGGCTGGTGCCCTGAGTCATCGACTGCACCACCGGACCGGCCAGCTCCACCACCGGAGTCGCCAACATCTGCACGGAGCCCACCGCACTTGTCGCCGTGGAGACACCGACTCGCACGGCGTCCACAGCTCCGCCGGTTACACCGGCGATCACGCCGGCTACACCCGGGATCCTCAATTCCATCACCCTTCAATCGCGTCTAACGCTCAATGATGCTGACGTGTTGGGCACCCGTCCACACGCGCCGCGTGACGGCCGGGTGATGACACCGGTGAGCGGCAGGGCGGGGATGTGCTGATTTGCTGTCCTGGCGAAAGCCTACCGGCTGCAGGCCGGGCCAGATCTCCGCTGCAGAAGCCGGGGGCGGCGGTGATCGGGGTGACGCCGTGCGGACCGGCAAGCCGTGCAGCCGGTCGAGCCGGATTGTCGGACTCGCCCGCATGGCCGCTGCCCGGCCCGCCGACATCGCCGGCGGAGTCGGTACCGGCGCACGGCCATTTTCGGCGACACTCGGGCGAAGATGGGCTGCCTAGAGAACTCGGTGGTGCGCTCTGCCGAAGTGGTAGCCGGCCGGAAAGGACTTCTCGATGACCTGGAGCTGATGGTCGATCCTGGACTCGAGTTCGAGCACCACGCAGCTATCGCCGACGACTTTCGATTCGAGCACGATGTACCGTTCACCCCCACCGTTGACGTCGGTGATCGGGTCGCCGGGGTGCAATGTTTCGACTGGCACCAGTTCCGGGTTTCCGTGTGACTCCACCTGTCACACAGTAGGTCAATGTTGCGGGTGAGGGAATACTGTCCGGTCGACCCTCGCCGGGCGCAACCACACGGCGAAAAAACGGGGGTGGGGGAGCTGGGAGAGACGGGACAGCTGATGTGGATCCGGCCGCCCGGCCGGGTCGGCGGCCCGACACCCACAACCGAAATCGCCAAACCGTTGCGTGTCTTTCCCGGGAGCGGCCCCGGATGCCTCTTAAGCTTGCGTCGGTCAAGAGGAGGAGCAGCGACGTATCGGCATCAACGAGGGCGCCGGGCGACAGGTCGGTCCGGG
>JAQTVU010000411.1 GCA_028706695.1 Mycobacterium sp. | reverse complement strand
ATGAAGACCGCGCGCACCGCCGGGGTCTCACGCTGGGCAAGCAGGGCCCCGACAGAATGTCGAAGCTGCGCGGCTGGGTCGGCCCCGAACTGCGCGCCAGCCTCGAAGCGGTGTTGGCGAAGCTGGCCGCCCCGGGCATGTGCAACAACCTCGACGAAAACCCCTGCGTGGACGGGACACCGAGCAAGGAAGCCGTCGAGCGCGACACTCGCAGTGCCGCCCAGCGTCAACATGACGGCCTGCTGGCCGCGCTGCGAGCGCTGCTGGCCTCCGGAGACCTCGGCCAGCACAATGGGCTTCCGGCCTCCATCGTCGTCACCACCACCCTGGCCGAACTGGAGGCCGCCGCCGGACAAGGCCTTACCGGCGGCGGCGCCATCCTGCCGATGAGTGACGTGATACGCCTGGCCCGCCACGCCCGCCACTACTTGGCCATTTTCGACGAAGGCAAGGCCTTGGCCCTGTATCACACGAAACGGTTGGCCTCACCGGCGCAACGGATCGTGTTGTACGGCAAGGACCGCGGCTGTTCAGCGCCAGGCTGCACCGTTGGCGGCTACTACAGCGAAGTCCACCACGTCACCGAATGGGCACAGTGCCACCGCACCGACGTCGACGACCTCACCTTCGCCTGCACCACATGCTGCGCCCCGGCGGCTGGACCACCCGCAAAAACGCCCACGGCGTCACTGAATGGATACCACCGCCACACCAAGAACGCGGCCAACCGAGGACCAACACCTATTGGCACCCAGAAAAGCTGCTCCGGCACGACGACCACGACGACCCGTAGGCCGCCCACGGTCACGACTGCGGCAGCCGGACATCCAGCACCGCGCAACGACCTTGGCCGGTCTCGGCGAGGGCCCACCGGATGGCCTCTTCCATGTGGTGCGGTGTGTCCACCGTGCGACCGGCACCGCCGCACGCCCTGGCAAGGGCGGCGTAATCGATGTCCGGCGCCAGGTCGGTCTCGGCAAAATCGTTCTCGCGCACCGAGATTCCTTCCGGATACAGCTGCATCACCGGCAGCTTGGACGCGCGGTAGGAGTGATTGTTGAGGATGACCGTCACGAAGGCGGCGCCATAGCGGTGGGCGGACCATAACGCGGCGGTCGGCACACTGAAGTTGAAACTCCCGTCGCCGCACAAGGCCACCGCGGGCGCCCGCGGGCGGGCCAGTTTCACGCCCAGCGCGCCCCCGGGCGCCCAGCCCAGCGCCGGCGCACCCGCGTCGAAGAAGTGTCCCGGTTGCCGACGCAGCTGCCGCTCCACGGCGGGGCGATTGGTCACCGCCTCCTGCACAACCACAGCATCGTCGGGCAGTGCGCGGTTGAGGGCGGCCAGCATCGCGTCGGGCAGGTCCTCGGGCAGCTCGGATTCGGCCAGACGACCCGCATCCCGGCGCAGTTGTCGGATCTGGGCTTCGGCCGCGCGCCGGCGCCCGCTCCAGCGCTCCTTGACCTCGTCGGTGGCGAGCCGCACCAGCGCCCGTTCCAACAAGGGCAGCGCCACCCGGGTGTCGGCGGTCAGCGCGATCTCGACCGGAAAGGACCATAGCGGCATGCTTGCCTTGACGGGGTCCACGTCGATCTGTACCACGCGTGCATCGTCGGGCGGGGCGACCTGCGCCGGCACCCACGGCACCTCGGAATCCAGCAGCAGCACCGCATCGGCCGATTCCAACGGGGTCGTGTCGCCCATGCTGTGCAACGGATGCCCGCACGGCAGGTTGGCCCGGTCCCCCTGGTCGATGACCGGCGCACCCAGCAGTGCGGCGATCCGCGCCAGCACGGCGACGTTCTGCGGGTCGGCGGCCGTTCGCGCCGTGACGATCACCGGCCGGTTCGCGGCCGCCAGGATCTCGGCGAGCCGATCCAGCCCGGCGGGATCGGGCCCCGGCGGAACCGCGGGCAGCAGCCGCCGCGGCAGTGAGCCCGCGCCGGGCTCCATCAACGCTTCCCGGGGCAGCATGACGTAGGCCGGCCCGGCGGGGCTGGACTGGGCGACCTGAAAGGCCCGCCGCACCACCGATCCCAGTTCCCGCCCACGCGGAACCTCCATATGCCATTTGCCGTAGGCCCGCATGACGGCCGGCTGGTCGAGTTGTTCCTGTTGCCAGTGAATGTAGTTGTCGCGGTGGCCCCGAACCTGCGGCGACGTGGTGTATGGGGCGCGCCCGGCGAACACCACGACGGGCGTCCGGTTGCGCTGGGCATTGTGGAGCTGGCCGCCCAGGTTCAGCGTCCCGGCGTCGACGTGGACCATCAGCGCCTGCGGTTCTCGACTGGCCATGTGATGACCGATGGCCGCGGCCAGCGCGACGCTCTCGTGGACGCACAGCACCGCCCTGGGCGCCGCGTTGCCGGAGGCCCGCGCCGACGCCAGGGCCTCCTGCAGCGGAGCCGAATCGGTCCCCGGATTGATGAACAGGTTGGAGACGCCCTCGTCGGCGAGCAGCGCGACCAGATTCTCTGCGGCCTCCGGTGGACTCGCTGCCGCCATAGCTACCGTTCCCTCCTGCCGGTCCTACCGGCGTCATCATCAATGCTCACTGGGATTAACCACCGGCTGCTGGCCGTGCTCCGTTGCCTGCTCCGTTGCCCGCGGTTTGGGGCGCGACTTGGGTTTTGGCCGCACTGCTCGCGGCCTTCCCGTCCGGCACCGCTGCCGGAATTGCTGACGAACGGGCCGTGGCCCTGACTGGACCAACTGGCATATCCGGCCAGTCGCCTCTTCCATCAAGCTGGGTTGAGTGCAGCATTGCGATCGCGGTCGACGATTGCACCGGTCTGCGGGCACACGTTTGTCGATGCGACTTTTCCCTTGCAGGCGGCACGGGCCGCCCGTCCAGGAGGTAGCAGCCGTGGTGGATCTGGCGGGACGGGAACCAGCGATCCGCCGCGATCAGGGCCACGATCAGGGCCACGCCAGATCGGGAGATCTTATACGCCAGCATCGGCGCGACCAAGCCCATCGCAGCGTCGATAGCGTTTGCACATGTTGCGTTTCATCGCGGCCACGTCGGAAATCTTCGATCACGACCTGTCCGTGAGTGCCCGCCAACTCGGTGGTGCGTTCCCGGGGACCCAGAACGCCTCCTCCAGCGCAAGGTATCTCATCGTCCCTGCCGCTTCTCCCACAAAAGCCCTTTCCCCACAGAAGTCGTTGCCGCGCAACGTGTCAGCATCAGCCGCCGGACAGCTTCTGACGCATTCGGCGGTTGACCGGCTCGGGCAATAGCTCCGATACGTCACCGCCCAGCGTGGCGACCTCTTTGGCAAGCGACGACGACACGAACGAGTACCGCGGCGCGGTGGCGACGAAAAAGGTGTCGACGCCGGCGATGTGCTTGTTCATCTGCGCCATCCGCAGCTCATATTCGAAATCGGTGCCGGTGCGCAGGCCTTTGACGATGGCGGTCATTCCGTGCGCCCTGACGAAGTCGACCACCAAACCCTGGCCGGCCTCCACCCGCAGGTTCGCCAGGTGCGCCGTCGACTCCCGGATCATCGCGATTCGCTCGTCGAGTCCGAACATGCCCTGCTTGGCGGGGTTGGTCAGGATGGCGACCACCACCTCGTCGAATTGGGTGCAGGCGCGTTCGAATACGTCGATGTGGCCCAGCGTCACCGGGTCGAAGGAACCCGGGCAAACCGCGCCCGTCATGAGCTTCGCTCCGCATCGT
>JAQTVU010000410.1 GCA_028706695.1 Mycobacterium sp. | reverse complement strand
TGTTCCAGGTGCCGTGCGTGCTCTGGTTGAGTCCCATTGTCCAGCAACTCATCCAATTCGCGGCTGCACCGATCCAGCGGGCGGCGGTGTGGATGTCCTGGACGGCCAGGCCGGTCATTTCGCTGACGACGTCGGGGGTGTACTGGCGCAGGAAGCCGGGCATCACATCCCAGCCCTCGGTGAATTCGGAGATGAACGCGGCGTCGATGTGCCCGTTCTCGACGATCAGGTGCAGCAGTCCGTTGAGCAGTGCCAGGTCGGTGCCGGGGGCGATTTGGAGGAACAGGTCGGCTTTCTGCGCGGTCGCGGTGCGGCGTGGGTCGACGACGATCAGCTTGGCGCCCGCCTTGACGCGGTCCATCATGCGCAGGAACAGGATCGGGTGGCAGTCGGCCATATTGGCGCCGATGACGAAGAAGACGTCGGCCTGGTCGAAGTCCTGGTAGGAGCCGGGCGGTCCGTCCGCGCCCAGGGACAGCGTGTAGCCCGACCCGGCGCTGGCCATGCAAAGTCGCGAGTTCGATTCGATCTGGTTGGTCCCGATGAAACCCTTGGTCAGCTTGTTCGCCAAGTACTGGGCCTCGAGGGACATCTGGCCCGACACGTACATGGCAAACGAGTCGGGCCCGTGCTCGTCGACGATCGCCCGTAATCGGTTGGCGCACCGGCTGATTGCGGAATCCATGTCGATCGGTTCCAGCGGTTCGCCGCGGCCGGCCCGCAGCTGCGCCGATTCCATCCGGCCGGGGGCGGCCAGCAGGTCCGCGGTGGTCGCACCCTTGGTGCACAGCCGGCCGAAGTTGGCCGGATGGTGTTTGTTCCCGACGGACTTGGTGACGCGACGGGCGTCGCATCCCGGTCCGGTGGTGATCTCCAGCACCATGCCGCAGCCGACACCGCAGTAGCCGCACACGGTGCTCACGGTGTCCTTCTCGGGCGCCATGGGCTCCGTCGCCACCCCTGTGTCCCCTCCCTTGCTGCGCAAGCAGACTCCGCTTGAATTGTGCGACGGGGATGTTTCGGCATCGGGTGTCCGACATTTCGTCCGCTTTACGGCTTCGTCGCAACAGATCCGGCGCCCTGTGAAAAGAGCGACATCCGGCGATCGGCCCAGTCGCCGCTGGTCGTCATCGACCTTTCGTGGCCCACTCACGGTACCCGCCAGAGCAGGCCCAGACGTTTGCTGCAAGCGGTTTTGACCAAACCGGCAAGACTTTCACAGCCTTCGCTAAGCTGGCCCATGTGCGTCAGCTGGTGGTGATCCTGCTGATCCTGGTCGCCTCGGCTTGCGGCGGTAAGCCGCCGGCGCCGTCGGTGACACCACCTGACCTCTGCAAGGACTCCGACGGCCCGGCAGACGATACGGTGCGGCGGGCGATTGCGGCGGTCCCGGCCGCGGTGCCGGGCACGACCTGGGTCGAGATCGCGCGCGGACACGCCAGGAAGTGTCGCTTGTACTGGGTGCAGGTCATCCCGACGATCGCCAGTGAGTCGACGCCGCAGCAGCTGATCTTTTTCGACGACAACAGGCCGCTGGGCACGCCCACGCCGAACCCGAAGCCGTACATCACGGTGCTGCCGCCAGCCGACGACACGGTCACAGTTCAGTACCAATGGCAGATCGGCAACGATCAGCCGTGCTGCCCCAGCGGCATCGGCACGGTGAAGTTCCAAATCGGGTCAGACGGCAGGCTGCGGGCGCTGGGCAAGATTCCGAACCAATAGCACCGATAGCTCGGGTGCGTGATCCGGCCGTAACACGGATTGTGGTGAGACATCGAGACCTTGACGACGATTTGGTGGGCGATATCACCGAGATCTTGACGTCGATGTAGGCCCGGCTCTACGGCAAACGCGCCGCAGCCAAGCGTGCCATCGCCGCGGCGGCCGACGACGGGGATACAAGAGGCTACGTGCTGGCGCGCTTCGAGGAGCCCGACGGGTGGTGTGCGCAGCCGTTCCGGCTCACGCTGGACCCGACCGAGGCGGCGTGATCGTCTGCTCCGGCGCGCACCCGCGCCGGCCGGCAACGACGCGATCGCCGTGCCGCCACCGGTCAGGACGCAGGGGCGCCCGTCAGGTTCTCCGGATGCAGCATCTCGGCGCGGCGCAGCGGCTCCGGGATGCCGAAACCCTCTACCAGCGTCTTCGCGTGCGGTCGCAGGGCCCGGCATCGGTCGTTGATACCGCGGGTGACCGCCTTGGCCCGCTCGGTGGACAGGTGGCGATGCTCGATGAACCAGGCTTTGTCCTCCTCGATCACCGACAACGCGTACAGGTCGCAGACCAGGTTGAGCAGTCGGCGCGCCTCCTCGTCTGCGCATGAGTCGATGCCGGCAACGAACGCCTCCAGCACCGCTCGGTCGATGTGCGCGCCCGCCGCATGCAGGACGTGGTCCTGCACGGCGTTGAAGGCGTCGAATGCCGACATCGTCTTGGATTTGGCCTGCAGCCGGCGCGCGACCGAGGCCAGCAGGTAGTTCTCGCGTTGCTCGAACATGTGGACCTGGGTGCCCCGGTTGAACAGGCTGCCTTCCTCATCGCTGTCCTGCCGGGCGTCCACGATCCGCTGCACGATGGTCTCGGCGGCGGTGCGTTTGATCACCCGCTCGCCGACCGCGTTGGCGGCGAAGCGCACCCATTCGACCGGGCTCATGCCGCGGATGTCGTCGGCGTACGCGGTGAGCAGTTCCTTGGCCACCAGCTGCGTCAGCACATGATTGTCGCCCTCGAACGTGGTGAACACGTCGGTGTCGGCGCGCAGCGCGATCAGCCGGTTCTCGGCCAGGTAGCCCGCCCCGCCGCACGCCTCCCGGGCTTCCTGAATCGCCCGGTTGGCATGCCAGGTGTTGACCGCCTTCAGCCCGGCGGCGCGCGACTCCAGCTCGCGTTGCTCCTCGGCGTCGGGTGCGTCCGCGGTCTGGATGTCATGGCATTTGCCGACCAGCTCGTTCTGGGCGAACTGCAGGGCGTATGACCGCGCGATCAACGGGAACAGTCGCCGCTGATGCGCCAGGTAATCCATGATCGGCACCTCGGCGTCGCGGTCGGGTGCGCTGAACTGCCTGCGCTGCAGTGCGGATCGGGTGGCGATGTCCAGCGCCACCCGGGCCGCGGCGCCCGCGCTGCCGCCCACGGTGATCCGGCCGCGGATCAAGGTGCCCAGCATCGTGAAGAACCGGCGGTGGGGATTCTCGATCGGCGAAGTGTAGGCGCCGTCCGCGTCGACGTCGCCGTACCTGTTGAGCAGGTTCACCCGCGGGACGCGGACGTGGTCGAACACGATGCGCCCGTTGTCGACGCCGGGCAGGCCGCCCTTGTATTCACAGTCCGACGTGGTGACCCCGGGCAGGTCATTGCCGTCGGCGGCGCGGATCGGGACCACGAAGCAGTGCACGCCATGGTTGACCGGCTCCCCGTGCTCCGTGGTGATCAGCTGGGCGAAAACCGCTGCCATCGTTGCGGTTTCGGCGGCCCCGCCGATGTAGTCCTTGCGGGCCGTGGGAGTGGGGGAGTCGATGATGAACTCGCCGGTCGCGCCGTCGTAGGTGGCGGTCGTCTCCAGCGCGTGCACATCGCTGCCATGCCCGGTCTCGGTCATCGCGAAGCATCCGCGCAACTCCAGGTTGATGATCTTCCTGACGTAGGCCTTGTGGTGGCGCTCGGTGCCCAGGTTCTCGATGGCACCGCCGAACAGACC
>JAQTVU010000409.1 GCA_028706695.1 Mycobacterium sp. | reverse complement strand
GGTCGTGTTCGATCAAGCACCGTATGGCCAGCGTCATCTTCTCGCTGGAGATGAGCAAGTCCGAGATCGTCATGCGGCTGCTGTCGGCGGAGGCGAAAATCAAACTGGCCGATATGCGTGCGGGCCGGATGAGCGATGACGACTGGACGCGCCTGGCGCGGCGGATGAGCGAAATCAGCGAGGCCCCACTGTATATCGACGATTCCCCCAACCTGACCATGATGGAGATCCGCGCCAAGGCGCGTCGGCTGCGCCAGAAAGCCAACCTCAAGCTGGTCGTGATCGACTATCTGCAGCTGATGACCTCGGGCAAAAGACACGAGTCACGGCAGGTGGAGGTGTCCGAATTTTCCCGGCATCTCAAGCTTTTGGCCAAGGAACTCGAGGTGCCGGTGGTGGCGATCAGCCAGCTCAACCGCGGCCCCGAGCAGCGCACCGACAAGAAACCGCTGCTGTCGGACCTGCGTGAGTCGGGATCGCTGGAGCAGGACGCGGACATGGTGATCCTGCTGAACCGACCCGACGCGTTCGAGCGTGACGATCCGCGCGCGGGGGAGGCGGATTTCATTCTCGCCAAACACCGTAACGGCCCCACCAAGACGGTCACCGTCGCACACCAGCTGCACCTGTCGCGCTTCTCCAACATGGCGCGGTGACCGAAATGCGTTGTAGGGTCTCACGCCGGACTTCAAAATCTCACGGCTGACTTCAAACAGACTTCAAATTTGAAATGTTCGTGAGACACGCCGATACGCCTGTGCGGCAACCGGGCTTGTGAGTGCCACTCTTTGGGTTGGGTATGACTCTCGATTCAGGCCTGACCGAGCGGTAGCGGGCGAGCCATGGTTCCGGCGGCCGACACCGCTGCAACCACAACGGTGCGGTTTCGGACCGCTCCCAACGTTGATGTGTCCTCGGTTGCGCTTGCCGACGCTGATCCGAATCTCCTCGCGGAGGCGCATCCGTGGCGTGAGTTCCGTTGGTATGCAGGACAGAAGCACTACTCGGGCACGTACTGGTCGGCCACCGAGAGTCGGCATGTTGTCTACGAGTCACGGTTGGAACTCGCCAGGCTACTATTCGCAGACTTCAACCGGTCTGTCCACCGAATCTGCGCACAGCCGTTCCTGTTGGTGCGGGAATCCAATGGTAATGAGCGCAAGCACATTCCGGACTACCTACTGATGACCGATCGCGGGCCGACGGTTGTGGATGTGAAGCCGGCACGCCGTCTGTCGAAGCCGGAGGTGGCCTCGACGTTTGCCTGGACTCGATCTGCACTTGAACGCCGCGGGTGGCTTTATGAGGTGTGGAGCGAGCCGAACACGGTACGACTCCAGAATGTCAGGTTCCTCGCCGGCTTCCGGCGCCGGTCGCTGTTTGAGCCGTCCCTCTTGGCGGCACTTCGGGGGGTCCCTTCTGACGGCCGCTCGATCGCTAAAGCCATTGGTGCGATACAAGATTGGCCTCGTCCTCTCGTACGGTCGGCGTTATTCCACCTGTTGTGGTCGCAAGAGTTCACGGTCGACATGAGCCAGTCGCTGAGGCCGACATCAACACTGTCAAGAGGAAGCTAGCGAAATGACCAAGCCCACTGTGCGAATAGGCATCGGTACGCGTCTGATGTACGACGGTGAAGGGGCTGATGTCGTAGAGCTGCAGCCGACCAGATCCGGGGTCGAGCTTACGCTCCGCGTCGGCGCCGACGGTCAGCATATGTTGCGCATCGCCTTAAGGGAGCTGCTTCACGGCGGCCGCGCACGCATCATCGGCGACGACGCGGATGATCCCCCGGACACGGCGAGTGGCATCATTGCCGGTCTATCCGATGCCGATATGGAGGCACTACGCACTCGGGCCGGACACGTTCGCGAGGTGCTGACTGGTTATCGCTCGGGCACCGCCGAGTTGGCCGAGCGTGGAGAGCCGCGAGCCGAATTCGATCCCCAGCGGCCGTTAATGAAGCGATACGCAGACAAGGCCGCCGAACTTGGCGTCACGGTCCGCACCATCGGGCAATGGGTGTCGGACTATCGAACTCACGGTGAGACCGGATTAGTGCAGACACGAGACAACAAGCTGGCTGGCCTGGGCGCAAAGGTGGATCCGCGGTGGACCGAAACCGCGGTTGAAGTGATGGTGGAGCACACAGACCAGTCGCGCCCGTCTCAGATCAGACGATGGTGATCGCGCGGGCCAACGCCAGAGTCGTCGCGCGGTTCGGCGAGGGGGTGGTACAGGTGCCCTCCCGGGCAACGGCATTCCGTGTTCTCGCCGAGCTAGAGAGCAAGTACCCGACCTTCCGGTTGAGTACGAAGAGGAACCGCGACATCGCCGAGCGGCCGGATGGCGTGTACGGAAAGCTGCGCCCGACCAGACCGGGCGAATACCTCCTGATGGACACCACACGCCTGGATGTATTCGCGCTGGATCCGATCACGTTGCGGTGGGTGCAGGCCGAACTGACGATCGGGATGGACTGGTACACCCGTTGTGTCATCGGGATCAGGGTGACGCCGGTGTCGACGAAGTCGGTAGACGCCGCGTCTGTGTTGTATCAGGCGTATCGGCCGCGGCCAGCCGGTAAGGACTGGCCAGCCCACGCGGTATGGCCCGAGCACGGTGTCCCGAGATCGGTCCTGATCGATGTCGACGCAATTGAACGGCCCGGCGCGGCCGGTCCGGCCATCGTGCCCGAGACCCTGGTGATCGATCACGGCAAGATTTACGTCTCGGAGCATCTGACGAGTGTGTGTCAGCGGATGGGCATTTCGATCCAGCCCGCTCGGTTGCGGACGGGTCGGGATAAGGGGCCGGTGGAGCGGTTTTTCCGCACCATCCGCGAGGATCTGCTGCAGGCTTTGCCGGGGTATAAGGGCCCGGATGTGCACTCCCGTGGGCTGGATCCGGAAGCGGAGGCGTTTTTCTACCTGGATGAGTTGGAGGCGATCATCCGCGAGTGGGTGGCCGTGGTGTATCACCGCCGGCCGCATGACAGTCTGATCGATCCGCACGTGCCGGGGTTGCGGATGTCCCCGGCGCAGATGTTCGAGCACGGCATCGCCCGCGCCGGCTACATCGAGGCGCCGCGTGATCCGGATTTGGCCTACGAGTTCTTGAAGGTGGAGTTCCGGACGATCCAGCATTACGGGGTTGATTTCGGCGGGCGCCGCTACAGCGGCCCCGCCTTGAACCCGTACCGCAACATCACCAGCCCGTACAAGGGGAATGCTAAGGGCCGCTGGCCCATTCACTACGACCCCGATGACATCACCCGCGTCTACTTCCGCGACCCGGAAACACACAAGTGGCACACCCTGATGTGGGAGCACGCAGCGTCGATGGAGATGCCGCTCAGTGAGGACGCGCTGCGGTTCGCGCGCAAGCTCGCAGCCTGCAAGTACACCTACCCCGATGATCGACTTGCGGTCGCGGATCTGTTGCAGCGGTGGAACCTGGGGCTGGGTTCAACATTGGCCGAACGCCGTATCGCGTTGCGGCTTTCCCGTGAAGCCACCCTGATCGATGAGACCGAGCCGAAGGATGAGGTCACCATCTTGCCGTCGGTCGCCCGCGTGCTGGCCACAGCCGATCCACCCGCCGACGACCACATGGACAAGCCGGTCGATGAGGCCGATCCCCAGGCCGGCGATGACGACGCCGAGGATGAGCTTGACGACCACGCCGGCGACTTCTACGCCGACG
>JAQTVU010000408.1 GCA_028706695.1 Mycobacterium sp. | reverse complement strand
GCAATTCCAGCTCAAGGTGAGCGTGTCGGCGGAACGATCCGAAAACGGCGCGCGCCTCGAGCTCGTGGCCCCAACACCTTGCGATTGGCCGCCGACCCCCGACGAGGACGCCGCCCGCGCCGGCGGGGACCATCTCTGTTACACCAACCTGCTGATCTGTCCCTTGATTCCCTGGGATGCCCTCGCGAGTGAGTTCCGCTACTACAACGCGACGCTCGACCACCGCGTCGACCAGGGCATCACGCGCGCGTGGATCGCGCTGACGCCCGCGCCGTTGCCCGGGGGCCGCGTCGCCGTCCAGCGGGACGCCGCAGAATCCACGCCGGACTCGACGCCCGCCGCTGAGGACCGTGTGCAACACGCGTGAAATCTCCCCCGCCGGCGGTTATAATGCGAAGCGTTCGGCGGGTGGCCGCGCCGCGGCCTGCATCGCCACCAATCTTGACCCTGTTGCGAGGGAAGTTCGGCCAGTGAGCGTGCGCTTGCCACAAGCCAAATGCGCCCTGTGCGGTATGCCTGTGGACGTGCTGGGCGATTTCTTCCGCGCCTCGGGCAAGTTCCTCGCCCCCCAGGACCCTCTGGCGCGGTACTGCAACGTCCCCATGCACTGGGCGTGTTACGCCGCCTGGCCCGAACGCCCACGGTTCGCGGGACACTATGTGGCGGCATGGGTGGCGGCCAACCAGAAAAACCCCTTCTGGTGGAAAGCCTACGAGGACGAGCAGGTGTACGTGTCGGTGAACCCGCAGCCCCCGGTCGAGGAGGCGTCGGTGCGGCTGTGTGCGGTGGGCAGCGATATCCGCCTCCCGCTCCCCCAATGGCCAACCTGGCTTGCTAAACCAGAGTGCGTCACGCCCGGCCTGTGCGACTTGGAGCAATCCACGCTCGCAGCCGTGTTGCCGACCTTGCGGGCGCGTTTCCCGGACGACCACGCCCTCGTACATGCCATCGACCCTGCGGAGAAGCAGCCCGCCGGGCGGCGAAGGCGCCGGACGTCAGCGCGGGCTGACTGACGGCGCGGCCCGTTCGCCGGGGGCTACAATACCTGTCGGCCAGGTTCAGGCGCGATCACTAAACGAAAGGAGAACCGCAATGCAGCGATGGAACAGCCGAGCCGTGATTCTGATCGGGATCTTTCTATTGGCAACCACGGGCGCCCGCGCCCAGGAGAAATCGGACAAGACCAACGACACCAACCCCGGATTCGAGAAGCTCAAGCAGCTCGCCGGCGAGTGGGTCGCCGCGGACGAGCCGAGTACGCCAGCGGGCGAAAAGAAGAACGAGAAGAAGACCGACGCGCCCGCGCCGATCTGCATCTACCGCACGGTGTCTGCCGGCACCGCCGTGCAGGAGACGCTTTTCCCGGGCACGCCGCACGAGATGGTCACGATGTACCACCTGGATGGGGCGGACCTGGTGCTGACGCACTATTGCGCCCTCGGCAACCAGCCGAAGATGCGCGCCGAGAAATCCGCGGACTCGTCCAAGCTCGTCTTCAAGTTCGCCGGCGGCACGAACATCGATCCGGAGAAAGACGCGCACATGCACGATCTTACGCTGACGTTCGTCGCCCCCGATCGCCTCCGCGCCGAGTGGACCCACTACGCCAATGGGAAATCGACCGGCGTGAAGACGTTCGAGATGTTGCGCAAAAAGTGACCGCCGAGCCCGGCGCGCATACTGCCGTTGTCCCGGACGAGAGTGATGCCCGAGGAATTTGAGCAGCCCGGCGGTGACGAAGGCCGGCCACTGGAGGAGCAACTGCCGCCATCGGTCGGCGCGTCGCCGAGCGACCTGCGGGTGGGACCCGACGAACGCCTGACTTGGTGGACTCCCGGCTGGCACGACGTCGCCGGGCAGGTCGGCTATCGCTGGATCTTCCTGCTCCCGGCGTTGGGGCTGCTTCTGCTGCTGGCGGCCGGTGTGTTCATGCCAGGCCTGCGCGCGTTGGTTCTAGTCCTCGGGTTCAAGCTCTTCGTCGCCGTCGCCGCGATCGCCATATCGCTGGCCGGCTACGTCGTTCGCCGGGCCGTCAAGGCCCGCCGCGAGCCGTTCTGCATTCACTGCGGCTACAACTTGTCCGGATTGCCCGACGATTACCGTTGCCCGGAGTGTGGCCGGCCCTACACCTGGCGGCTGATCGCGGAATATCGCCGCGACCCGCGCTGGTTCATCGAGCGCTACAAGGCGCACCAGAAACTTCCGCCCCGCGCGGCCGGTTTCCCCGCGCGATCCACGCCGCGCCTCCGGCCGAGAAAGCCGAGCCGCGACGGCACTTGACGCTCTGCCTCAGGCCGTCTCCGGCTCGATGACGACCGCGGTCCCGTAGCAGAACACCTCCGTCGCGTTCACGCGGCTCGCGACCTCCGACGCGTCGTAACGCAGACCGACTACCGCGTTCGCGCCCAGCGCGACGGCGTGGTCGATCATCAGGTCGAAGGCCTGCTGACGGGCCTGCTCGCACATCTCGGTGTAGGCCCCGATCCGTCCACCGACGATGGACTTGAGTCCGCCCAGTATGCCCTGCGAAATTGTGGGTGCGCGGACGATAATGCCGCGCACCACGCCCAGGTAGCGCGTGATGCGGTGTCCTTCGATAACGAACGTGGTCGTGATGGGAATGGACATGGGCTGCACTCCTTGCGCCGCCGACCCTCGGCCTGGATTGGCCGAAGCTGAATATAGCCGAGAGTTGCCGCCCACGCGACCCGGCCGCGGACGCGCACGCCCGCCGGTCGCCGTTTCTTCCGTATCGCTGCGCCCCCAAAAAACGGAATGCGGCACCCACTCAGCGTGAGCGCCGCATTCCGCCACCGAGGACACGATTGAGTCTCGGACGGCGTGGAAACTGCTCGGCGCGCATCAGGCCGCGGGGGCGGCCTCCTGGGCCAGAGTGTTGACGGCCCGGAGTTCATCACCCGTCAGGACGCGGTCGATGTCCAGCAGAATCTTCACCGCGTCGCCGACTTTGCCCAGACCCAGAATGAAGCTGGAGTCCAAGCTTCCACCCAGGGTGGGTGGAGGGTCGATCTGGGCCGAGGGAACGTCGACCACCTCGGACACGGTGTCGACGATGATCCCCATTTCCCGGCCCACGTTGACCAGGATGATGCATGTCTGCTCGGTGTGCTCGATTTCGGGCAAACCGAACTTGAGCCGGAGGTCGATCACCGGAACTACGTTGCCGCGCAGGTTAATGACGCCCTTCATGAACGCGGGCATGCGCGGCAACGCGGTGATGTCCAGTAGGCCGTTGATCTCGCGGACCTTCAGGATCGGCAGGCCGAACTCCTCCTTGCCGAGCTGAAAGGTGAGGTACTTGCCGCCTGATTCGCGCGGCTCACTGGGCGAAGGCGCGATCGGTTGTGCTGATAGAGTCGTTGCCATCTTGTGGTCTTCCTTGTGCTGAACGTCGGTCGCGGGGAGCGGGTACAGCGGTTATGGAGCGCGGCGCCGACTAGGGCCGGCCGGCGCCGCACTCGCCGCATCGAACAGGTGCCCGCTAGAAGCTGTTCACGCCCGGGTCGTCGGCCGTGGCCAGCTCATGCTCCGGCGCGGGGGCCTTGGAAGGTTTGGACTGGCCTGCGTAGGGCTCCGATTTCGTCTTGCTAAAGTGACTCACCTTGACGTCGAAGTGCTTGCGCTGCTGCTTGCCGGTGCCGCCCGGTAGCCGACCCACGGCGGCCGCAGGGGTTCCGCCTTGGGCGCC
>JAQTVU010000407.1 GCA_028706695.1 Mycobacterium sp. | reverse complement strand
CTCGTGGTGGGCCTCGCCGCGTTGAGTCTCATCGCCGTCGCGGCCAGGGCGTCGGTGAGCTTCCCGTCCGGCAGCTTCCCGGCCGAAAGCCACGGGCACGCCACGACCGACCCGCTGACCGCACTGCCGAATCGCCGGTCGCTGGCCACCGCCCTGTCCGCGGCGCCCGCGCCGGACCCGTTCTCGGCGAGCAGGCCCGCCGTGCGTCGTGCGTTGCTGTTGCTGGAACTGTGCGAGTTCGAGCAATCCGGCGACTCCGTCGGTCCCGGCTTCGATGACGAGCTGTTGTGCCGCATTGCCGACCGGCTGGCGCAGAGCGTGCGTCGTGACGACGTGTTCGCCCGGGTGGGTGCCAACGAGTTCGCGGTCCTGCTGGCCGAGGACACCGGCCTCATCGCCGCGCGAGCCCAGGCCGGCCGCCTGCTCGAGAGCTTGAGCGAACCGTTGGCGCTGGGGTCGAATGCGGTGCGCGTCGACGCCCGCATCGCCATCGCGCTGTGCCCCGACCACTGCGACCATCCGCGCGAGCTGCTGGACCGCGCCGAGACGGCCATGCCCCACGCCCGATCCGCGATCGGCAAGATCGCGGTCTACGAATCGGCGTTCGAGCTGTACCGCGACAACGACCCCAACCTCGTCGATCCCGACCTTGTCGAAGAGCTGCGCACGGCGCTGTTCGCGGGCGACGAACTGACCTGCCATTACCAGCCGAAGGTCGACGCCCGTGACGGTGGTGTGCACAGCATCGAGGCACTGCTGCGCTGGCAGCATCCGGTCCGCGGAATGCTGTTGCCCGCGGAATTCCTGCCGGCCGCCGAGCGCGCCGGCCTGATGCGCAGGGTCGTCGACCACGCCCTGAATGTCGCCCTTGCCCAGCTGCGGTGCTGGCGCGAACAGGGCCTCCCGCTGGCGGTCGCGGTAAACGTATCGACGACCAACCTGCTCGACCTCGACTTGGTGGGAACGATCAAGCGGCTGCTGGGCACCCACGGTCTGCCCGCCGACAGCCTCATCGTCGAGATCACCGAGAGCACCCTGGTCGACTCGGCGCGCTCCCGCAACACCGTGGCCGCGCTGCGGCGCCTCGGCGTGCGGATATCGCTCGACGATTACGGCACCGGCTGGTCGTCGCTGGCGCGCCTGCAGGATGTCTCGGTCGATGAGCTCAAACTCGACCGGGTGTTCGTGGTGCGACTCGCCCATGATCCGCGATCGGTTGCGATCGTGCGGTCCACGGTGGTCTTGGCGCGCAGCCTCGGGGCCGACCTCGTCGCCGAGGGGGTGGAGGACGAGACGACGTTGAAAGCGTTGCACCGCTACGGCTGCACCATCACGCAGGGCTTCGTGCACACTCCCCCGCTACCCGCCGAGGACCTGCGGCAGTGGATCGTGGACCAGTCACCCGGCCCGGCGCGCACTGCGCAGACGCCGGTGCGAGAAGGCTAAGAGTCCACGGAGGGCATGTCGTGGTGTTCGGCGATCCCAGTAACGCATGCAGCCCAGCCGGTCGGCGATCTGCGCCAGCTGCACCGTGGCCGCCAGCGCGTCGGCGCCAGACCGGGCACGTCGACGGCCTGGCCGCCCGGCCGCGGCCCGGTGTGGCGATCCCCGAGGTCAGCCGATGCCCGTCCCGGACGAGCCGTACGTCACCGCGGTGCCGGCGCCCAGAACGCTAGACCCGAGTCGTCACGTGATGCCCGCCAGCTTCTTGGCGTGGCGGAAAACGTCGTCGAGCATTGCCGGGGTCAACCGGCCGGTGAACATGTTCTGCTGGCTGGGATGGTAGCAGCCGAGCAGGTGCACACCGGAGCCCAGTTCCGCGACGGCGCCGTGGCCGAACCGCGGCTTGGGTGTCCCGGATGCGGCGGGCAGTCGCAGGGCGACCTGCCAGGCGAACCCGCCCAGGGCCACGATCACTCGGACCCGCTCGGCGACCAGCCGCCATTCGGCGTTCAGCCACGGCCAGCAGGTGTCCCGTTCCGCGGGGGTGGGGGCGTTGGCCGGGGGCGCGCACCGCACCGGTGCGACGAGCCGAATCTGCTTGGCCTGCAGCCCATCTGCGGCATCCACGCTGATCGGCGAGTTGACCAGGCCGGCCCGGTATAGGGCGGCGTAAAGCTGGTCCCCGGACCGGTCGCCGGTGAACATCCGCCCGGTCCGGTTGCCGCCGTGGGCGGCGGGCGCCAGCCCGACGATCAACAGCCGCGGCCGCTCCGATCCCCAGCCCGGCACCGGGCGTCCCCAGTACGGCTGGTCGGCGAAGGCCCGGCGTTTGGCGACGGCGACCTCCTCCCGCCAGCCCACCAGCCGCGGGCAGGCCCGGCAGACGCTGACCATCGCGTCGAGTTCGGGCATCGAGGTGGCGTGGGCCGCCAGCCCGGCGACCTGCGCGGCGTCCGCGGCGACCGGGGTGTCGACGGTGGCCGGGTCACCGGGCCAGCCGGTGCCGGGACCGACCGGGGAGCTGAACGCCTGACCGGTGCGTGGGTGGACGGGCACATCCACATCCTGCCCGACGCCCGCCGTAGGATCGGGCCGTGAGCTGCCTGTGAACGCCGGGATGCTGGCCGGCCTGGTCGCCGCCCTGCCCGTAGGGACGGTGGTCACCGACCCCGCCGTGACCGAGGGCTACCGTCAGGACCGCGCGCTGGACCCATCGGCCGGCAAGCCGCTGGCGGTGGTCCGGCCGCGCAACACGGAAGAGGTGCAGACCGTGCTGCGCTGGGCCACCGACCACCGGGTGCCGGTGGTGCCCCGGGGGGCCGGCAGCGGCCTGTCGGGCGGGGCGACCGCACTGGAGAACGGGATCGTGCTGTCGACGGAGAAGATGCGCGACATCGCCGTCGATCCGGTGACCCGCACCGTGGTCTGTCAACCCGGCCTGTTCAATGCGGAGGTCAAGAGGGCCGCGGCCGAGCACGGCCTGTGGTATCCGCCGGACCCGTCGTCGTATGAGATCTGCAGCATCGGCGGCAACATCGCCACCAACGCCGGCGGGTTGTGCTGTGTCAAGTACGGCGTGACAACCGACTACGTGCTGGGCCTGCAGGTCGTGATGGCCGACGGCACCGCCATCCGGCTGGGCGGCCCGCGGCTCAAGGACGTCGCGGGGCTTTCGCTGACCAAGCTGTTCGTCGGCAGCGAGGGCACGCTGGGCATCGTCACCGAGGTGACGCTGCGGCTGCTGCCCGCGCAGAGTGCGTCGAGCGTCGTGGTGGCCGGCTTCCCCTCGGTGGAGTCGGCGGTCGATGCGGTGCTGGGGGTCACGGCGCGGCTGCGGCCGGCGATGCTGGAGTTCATGGATGCGGTGGCGATCAACGCCGTGGAAGACACGTTGCGCATGGACCTGGATCGGGGGGCGGCGGCCATGCTGGTGGCGGCCTCCGACGAGCGCGGAGCGGCCGGCGCCGAGGACGCCGATGTGATGGCCGCGGTGTTCGCGGAAAGCGGTGCGACGGAAGTGTTTTCGACCAGCGATCCCGTCGAGGGCGAGGCATTCGTCGCCGCCCGCAGATTTTGCATCCCGGCTGTGGAAAGCAAGGGATCGCTGTTGCTCGAAGATGTCGGCGTGCCGCTCCCGGCGCTCGGCGCACTGGTCACCGGGATCGCCGGGATCGCCGCCGAACGTGAACTGATGATCTCGGTGATCGCCCATGCCGGCGACGGCAACACCCACCCGCTGATCGTGTATGACGCCACGGACGCCGCGATGACCGAA
>JAQTVU010000406.1 GCA_028706695.1 Mycobacterium sp. | reverse complement strand
CGGCCGAAAGTGCCCGCACCAGCGAGGTTTTCGTTCAGGCCTCGCTGTATGAGAAAGCCGCGCCCAAAGACGGTGAAGACGACGGGCTGGGCTATAACACGGCGATCCTGGTATCGCCGGCGGGTGAGCTTGTCGCACGGGTCCGCAAGATGCACATTCCCGATTCCGCCTACTACCGCGAGCGCAAGTACTTTCGGCCCGGCCCGGTTGACGACGACCCGTATCCGGTGCTCGAACCGGAGGGCCTCGGCGCGCGCATCGGGATGCCGACATGTTGGGACGAATGGTTCGCGGAGGTGGCACGGATTTACGCGCTGCGCGGTGCCGAGCTCCTCGTCTACCCCAGCGCGATCGGATCCGAGCCGTCGTTTCCCGACTTCGACAGTGAACCGCGCTGGCGGCATGTCATCGTCGGGCATGGCATCGCCAACAGTCTGTTCATGATCGTGCCCAACCGCACCGGCGACGAAGGCACCCTGCAATTCTATGGATCGTCATTCATTTCCGACCCGTACGGTCGGCTGCTGGTGCGCGCGCCCCGCCACGAAGAGGCGCTGCTGATCGCCGACCTGGACCTCGATCAGCGGCGGGACTGGCTGGAGGCATTCCCGATCCTGAACATGCGCCGGCCCGACAGCTATGGCGCACTTGTAGCCGAAAAGTAGTTTCGCCTCGCCCCGCCGACGAGGCATGGATGCCGATGGAGCGGGAAGGCTGAGCGCATGTGCAGACACCTTGGATGGCTGGGAAGCAAAGCCTCAATCAGCTCCTTCGTACTGGACCCGCCCCATAGTCTGCGGGAGCAGTCGTATGCGCCGCACCGCCAGCAGCACGGCAGGATGAACGCCGACGGTTGGGGCGTCGGATTCTTCGATGGCGCAACTCCCCGCCGCTGGCGAAGCACGACACCGCTGTGGGGCGAGGCGGCGTTTTTCTCCGTCGCACCTGCATTGCACAGCCACTGTGGGATAGCATCGGTGCGGTCGGCAACCCCGGGCATGCCGATCGAAGCGAGCGCCACCTCCCCGTTCACCGACGGTCGGTGGCTGTTGGCGCACAACGGTGTTGTGGACCGCGACGTGCTGCCGCCCACTACATCGGCCGAGACCATCTGTGACAGCGCCATCCTTGCCGCCCTGATATTCGACCGAGGGCTGGACACGCTGGGGCAGACCCTTGCCGAGGTGGCAGGCGCCGATTCCGGTGCGCGTCTTAAATATTCTGGCGGCCGACGGTTCTCGGCTTCTTGCCACCAGCTGGGGCGAGTCGCTGTCGATGCTGTGCCACGACGACGGGGTAGTGATCGCCAGCGAGCCGTACGACGACGACCCCAACTGGCAAGACGTGCCGCAGCGCCATCTGGTGAACGTCACCGCCGACGGGTTGGTGGAGTTGGTCCCGCTGGACCGCAGCAAAGCCGCTCGCTGAGATTTATTGCGCGGTGTCCCAGGTGTGCACCGGCTCGTTGGTGTGCATGTAGCAGCAGCACCAACGCAACATCTCGGCCAACGCTGCGCGCCTGCTCATGCCGCGATCCTGCAGGGCTCGCACCGTGCAGACCTGCCACGCGGCGCCGTTGCGACCGGTCTTGGCGCGTCCCTCGATGACGCCGAGAAACCTGTCGCGCACGTCGACCGACACGCCCCATCGGCGCAGCCCCTCATCCGCCATGGGCAGTAACTGGTCAAGCACCAATGCATTTGCGCGCACCTCGCCCACACCGGGCCAGCGCAGGGCCGCGCACATGCCGTGCCGCGCCGCGCTGACGTAATTCGCTTCCGCGGCCTCGAAAGCCATCTCGCTCCACAACGGGCGGTCCTGCTCGGAAATGGTGCGCAGTGCGCCGTAGAAGAAAAGAGCGTTTGCCACCATGTCGAGCACGGTGGGGCCGCTCGACAACACCCTGTTCTCCAGCCGTAGCTGCGGTCGCCCGCCGACCACGTCGTAGACGGGCCGGTTCCATCGGTAGACCGTCCCATTGTGCAGGCGCAGCTCCCATAGGCGCGGGGCGCGCCCAGCGGCCAGCTCGACCAGCGGCTCCTCACCGGACACCTCGGGCAACAGGGCGGGGAAATAGCGGGTGTTCTCTTCGAACAGGTCCGACACCGACGTGATCCAACGCTCCCCGAACCATACCCGCGGTGGGATCTTCTTACCGCTCAGGCCTTTTGGCCGGCTGTCGAGGGCTTGAACCGATAGCTCAACCCGCGTTTCGGGCCATAGCTGATGACCGAGGAGATAGGGCGAGTTGGCGCCCAGCACCGCCTGCGGTGCGGCGAGCAGCTGCGCGGCGTTCCAGGTGGCGGCAAAGTCGGCGGGGGATGCCTGCACATGCAATTGCACGCTCGTGCAGGCTGATTGCGGAGCAATCGATGGGTAGGCGGCCCTGAGCCTGTCCACATCGCTGATGTCGACATGGACGTCTGCACCGCGCGCGGCCAAGACCGCGTCGTTGAGGGCGCGGTATCTCTTCGACTCACTCATCCAGCCGCCCGTGAGATGTTCGGGCATCAGGGTCGGGAGGATGCCGACCGTGACGAGAGCCGCCCCCAGCGCATTGGCTTTGGAGCTCGCAGCGTTCAGGCTGGCCCGAATCGCTGCCTCGAGCTCCACCGCATTGCGTCCGGCCAGCGGCCGGGGCGGAACATTGAATTCGATGGTGTGGGCGCCCAATTCCTTCTGATAGCCCGGATCGGCGATCGCGGCCAGCACCTCGTCATTGGCCATGACCGGCTGGTATGCGGTGTCGACGAGGTGGCATTCGATCTCCATACCGGTGAGCGAACTTTCAGAATCGAAATCGTGCCGTAACAGCAGAGCCTGCAACGCGTCCAGACACGCCTGCTCCTTGCGCCGGTACTGCCGCCGCTGTTCGCGGCTGTAGGCGATGCGCCTCACCTGCTGACCCACGCCGACGGGATACCCTGTTTTCATCCGCACGCCCGCGGCCGTCGGCGACGAGTTACGAGTCAGCCGGTCCGCTTGCAAGTCGGTGACCATTCGCCTCCGCTTGGGCTGATCCAAAGCGGCGCGGGCGCCACGTACACCGCAACGAGCAAAATACACGCGTCGTTCACGGTTTGGACGGGTCTGGGGCGGGTACCTGCCGATCGCCCGTTCGTAACTCTCGTCGCCACGGACGGCCGCCTCCGGCAACGCTTTTCGGTGCCCCGATGACAAGTCCGCGTGGATGGGAAGGAGCGACGTGGGCACCGTGCGCGGCATGCCCCAAACGTATCCCTGGACCTGGGGTCGGTTCGACCGGCAAATGCTAACGGCATGCATCAGGTCCTGCGAGGGTTGCGCGCAAGCGTGTATGGTTTGCGCCGACGCGTGTTTGGGTGAGCAGTCGGCGCAGGAGCTGGCGACGTGCCTCCGCAGCAATCTTGACTGCGCCGAGATCTGCACGACCACGGAACGTGTCAAGGCCGGTGAGACAGTTTCTTACGCGGATTTAATGAGTGCTTCGGGGGTTGGTTGGTTGATCCAGGCGACGGTGGGCAGTTTCGGTAGGGTGGGTCGGCGGTGCCGGAATCTGGCGGGGTTGGCGGCCTAGGGTGGCGGCGCGTTGGGCCTGGATCTGGGTTGCGGTGCCATAGTACATAGTGCGCTGAGGCCGCGGTGTGTAGCGCGACGCCGCTGTGGCGATGTTCATGGTTGTAGTACTCGAAGAATGCGCCACAGAAGGCGCGGGCGTCTTCGATCGAGCCGAACCGGGCCGGGAAC
>JAQTVU010000405.1 GCA_028706695.1 Mycobacterium sp. | reverse complement strand
CAGGCAGCGCCTCAAGCTGGCCGCCGATGCGGCGATGGTCATTTCGGGTGATCTGCGCTGACTGCGCCCAGCAAATGTCTGCGTAGTCGCGCACCCGACGCATCGTTTCGATGGCGACGACGCGCGGGGTACGCGGCTTGCCGCGCTTAGTGAGGTGCTTGAGAATCTGGAAAAACATGTGCGCTCCCGGTTCGGTTGCTGACAGGGGTAACGTTACGGCATCCATGCCACCATGTCAAGCTGCTAGATTGATCGCATGGAATGGTGGCGCTGGGTGATTCTGTCCTTGATATTTCCATTCTGGGTGGGCTATGCGCACTATGTCGGCGTCACCGAAGCGCGCAAGCATGGCGATCCGCCCTGGCCTCTGCGGTTGTCTGTTCTCGTGGTTCTGATCGCGCCCTGGCACGTAGCAAAGCGGGCAGCTCGCCGAGCTGCCCGCTTTGCTACGTGGATCAGAACTTGCCGGCACACACCGGGCCGAGCTGGCGGGCGATGCTGTCAGGGTCGCTCAGCGGCGAACCGCAGTAGCCGCACACCGTGAATTCGGAGCCGTACAGCTTGCACGCGGTCAGTGGGTCGGTGGCGATCTTTGTCGCGGCCTTCAGCAGCCAGTCCTGCCGCATCTGCTGGCGCGACCAGCCGCCCGGCGCACCGACGAGGTGATTGATGTACCGGCGCTTGGTCCCGCGCGCCTGGCGCACCTCGAAGAACACGACACCGCGGCCGTCGCGGCGAGGCAGCGCGTACTTGCTGCTGCCGGTCTTCCCGCACACCGGGATGCGGGCCAGGATCGCGTCGAGGGCGCTCGACTCGGCGGCCAGCGCCGGCAACGCCTTCAGCCGGTCGATCAGCGCGCTCACGGTGCCGGGGTCGCAGTTGCGGAAGTCGCCGCACCGGGCCTCGATCAGGACGAAGCTGTCCGCCCCACTGATACCGCTGATGTCCCGCTCGCTGGCCAGGGTGAGCATCCAGTCGACCGCCTTGCGGGTGGCGCCACCGGCCACGCGGTGCGACTCGGTGTCGGGGTTGATGGCGACGGGCTGGGCGAAGGTGATCATTGCTGGCTCCCGGTGTCCGGTGTTTCGCTGACAAGGAGAACCTTACGGCATGCCTGTCACCATGTCAAGCCGAGAGCGCAGAAATGCCCCCGAGATCTCGGGGGCATTTCTTGTGGATCACTCGCCGTGTTTCCACCTGTCCAGTTCGCCGGCCAGCTCTTGGCGGTAGGCCGCGTATTCCGGCGTCCCGATGGGGTATCGGGGAACCATTCCGCCGAACGTCGGGCGGGGCGGCCAGGTGACCTCGGGCGCGTCGTCTGCCATGGCCCGCAGTTCGTCGATCATGTGCTCAGCGACGGGCTGGCGATCGGTGATTTCCGAATCCAGTGCGTAGCTTGCCCACTCGGCCAGCGAGCGCAGCTTGTCGGGGTGAATCATGTCAGCGCACCTCGCGTAGCGCTTGGCGCACCTCGCGCCGGTTGCGGCGGTTCATGCCGCGCTTGACCGCCGTCCGTGCGCCAGCCTTGCGGCCGAACTGCCGCGCGTGCTCGATCGCGTCGACCTCGGTGCCGCTCTTGGTGAGCGGCTGGTCGAGAAGAACGATGTCCATTGGTATCTCCCGGTGTTGAGTTGTCAATCTTCGTGCTTGTGGTTCTTACTTTACGGCACCCCCGCCGCCATGTCAAGCGGCAGGGGTGCCGTAAGGATCACGACGCGATCCAGCGAACAACTCGATCCGAGTGCTGGCGAGCGACAGTCTCAGCGGCACTCTGGCGGGTGTGCGTGCTGTGCGCCGTCTCAGGGCTGTAGTGCATGTCCCCGGTCACGGAGGAGTGCGTGAACACTCCCCACATGCCGACGAACGTCGACAGTGCCCCCCCGCACCCCCGGCACTTTTTTCGAGGCGCTGCGCCGCTGCCCTGGTCGTGGGATGCCCCAGATCCGTCCCTGCCCCGATTCGGGCAATCGTGTCGCTTCGCGGTCCTGGCCATTGCGCTACCTCCCGGTGCTCGTTCTTCGCTGACAGAGCAAACTTTACGGCACCCCTGCCGCTATGTCAAGCGGCAGGGGTGCGACGCAGGTCACGCCTTGCGGCGCGCCACCTGGACGAAGCGACCGCGCGGGAAGTCCGTGGTGTGCCGCTCATCCCACACTTGACCCTCGCCGACCATGTGCACGCGGAACGTGTCGCCCTCGGAGCGCCAGCCCGCGACCACGTAGGGCGCGCAGAGGTCCATGTCCGAGATCAGGTCGCCATCCTGCACCGACTGGACGGGCATGGGCTGCCACGCCTCGTGGGTGGTGCCGACAGCCTGCCCGAGGCGTGCGGCGCGGGTACCGCCGAACAGGTTGTCGACCATCGTCACCCGCGCGGTGACGGTGCCCCGCGGGCCGAGGTCCCACTCCTGGACGCGCCGCAGTCCGTGGGCAGCGAGCATGGTGTCAGCCTCGGCCAGCGTGTCGGGGCGCGCCTCACGGGCGATCTCGCTGACCTTGCCGGAGTACTGCGCCCGCATGAGGGCGATGATCTCGGTGCCGCTGATGGTAGCCGTGGTGATGAAAACGTCGCCCATGGTGTTCTCCCGGTGATTGTGGGGAGCGGTGCTCCCTCGTGTCTCTTACTTTACGACACCCCCGCCGCCATGTCAAGCGGCGGGGGTGTTTTGTTTCATCGGTCCGCGGACCACGCAGCGTTGGCCAGCTTGCGGGCATGCGCCTCGGTGTTTGCCCGCCCGATGCGCAGGGCCTTATTGTCCGGGGCAACGCGCAGGACTTCGAAGACAACGGTGTTCCGGTAGGTGGTCCATCGAGTGATGGCGATTGCCCACCCGTTCCGAGTCTCGGCCAGTTGCAGCGTCTCGACCGTTCCGCCGTCCGGGTGCGCCTTCGTCATTTCGACTCCCTGTGTTTGCGTTTCTCGGTGACAAGACAAACCTTACGACACCCCCGCCGCCATGTCAAGCGGCGGGGGTGTCTTTGTTTCAGATCTTGCGCCACTCGCAACCCATGAAACGGGACTCGATCAGACCGGCGGCAACCAGCTTGTTCAGGGTGGCGTCGCCAACCGTGATGCTGCTCCATGAGGTCCAGTCGGTGCCGATCTCGGCAAGCGCCTTGCGCATCGCCGGGGTGAGCTTCAGTTCGCCGGTGGGGGCAGGGGCAACAGTCCGCTTGGCGGGACGGGCGTTGGCGCAACGCTTGCAGGTGATCGGAGCCTGCGTCGGGTCCAGGTAGCAGTGCTGATTTGCCTTGATGCCGCACGTCTGAACCAGGCCCCGGCCGTCGTGGCGCGTGTTGTGAACCGTTCCGGTGCGGCTGTTGATCCCGTTCATTTCGACTCCCTGTGTTTCGGTGTTCCCCGCTGACAAGAGAAACTTTACGGCACCCATGCCACCATGTCTAGCTGACATGGTGTGAGCCATGCCACAAGGTATGAGTAGACATGGCGAAAGCCATGCCGTAAGGTAGTCCTTGTCAGCGAGCAACGCGAAACACCGGGAGACGAAATGCTCAGCGCCGCTCAGGTAACCACCCTAGAGACCATGATCGCCAAGGGCGGAGAGATGAACACCTTTGCCGGCCAGCGGGGTTTTTACTGCCATAGCGTGAAGCCGCTCATTCGCATGGGTCTGATCGAGCGTGTTCCGGAGTGCGCCGCATGTGCAGGTATAGCCGATGACCGGTCCATCTTCGATGCCGATCACGTGTGCATTCGGCCGCTGCCGGCGGGAAC
>JAQTVU010000404.1 GCA_028706695.1 Mycobacterium sp. | reverse complement strand
AGATCCGCACGACCCCGCTGTCGAACGAATGTACGATACACTGTGCGCCGTGGAGATCGCGGTTCAGGGCTCCCTTTTCCAGCACACCGAGCGCCGATCACTCGGCGACGGCGCCTTCATCGAGATCCGCGCGGGCTGGCTGACCGGTGGGACGGAACTGCTCGACGCCCTGTTGTCGGCGGTGCCGTGGCGCGCCGAACGCCGGCAGATGTATGACCGGGTGCTCGACGTACCCCGGCTGGTCAGTTTCCACGACCTGACGCTCGAAGAGCCCCCGCATCCGCTGCTGACGCGGCTGCGGCGGCGGCTCAACGACATCTATGCCGGCGAACTCGGTGAGCCTTTCACCACGGTCGGGTTGTGCTGTTACCGCGACGGCTCCGATAGCGTCGCCTGGCACGGCGACACGATCGGCCGCGGCAGCACGGCGGACACCATGGTGGCGATCGTGAGCCTGGGCGCCACCCGCACATTGGCGATGAGGCGCCGCGGCGGCGGGCCGGTGCTGAGGCTTCCGCAGGCCCACGGCGATCTGCTGGTGATGGGCGGGTCGTGCCAACGCACCTGGGAGCACGCGGTGCCCAAGACGTCCGTGCCCACTGGCCCGCGCGTGAGCGTTCAGTTCCGGCCCCGCGATGTGGGCTGACAGTGGGCTGACGTTGGTGCTGACGGTGGGCTGACGGTGGGCTAATTTTGTCAGCCGCGAACCGCCGCCACTGCCTTGACCAGCAGCTCTCGGGCACGTTGGGTGTCGACCGGCGCGACCGGCTGGGCGGGGATGACCAGCGGGTTGGCGATGACGATCACCTGATAGTCGCCGAACTGGGCGGAATAGTCATAGATTTCCCCGGTGCGGGTCACCCCGGCGACCACCGCCTGCAGCACCCGGTGCACCGCCAGGGTGCGGGCTCCATCGATGTGCGGCGCATCGATGACTTCGATGCCGCCGCGCATCTGCGGTCCAGAGAAGGCGACCTTGGCGCAATCCTTTCCCGGGTCGTTCAACGGCAGCGCTTTGGAGGTCTCCACGGCCATCACGACGAACCGGTTGCCCTTGCCTTCGGCGGAGACCGCGGCCATATTGCCTCGTAGGTCGGGCGGCAGGTCGGGTCCCGCCACGGTTTTCCCGCAGTTCACAGGGTCGAAGCTGAGGCCTTCGGGCAACTTCCGCGCCGACAGCAGCTGGGGATCGATCGCGCGTTCGGAGACGTCGGCGACTTGAAACTCGGGCCCGAAGCTGGAGTTCACCGTGCTGACCTTGCCGATCTCGGCCTTCGCCGACGAGTCGTTCGCCCCCGATGAGCAGCCGGCCAGCACGCATCCAGATGCGACCGCGAGCAAGACCTTGAACACCGTGGCCAATCTACCCAACGCGGGTGTTCAGCCGCGCAAGGCGAGCACGGTTTGCACAAGCAGATCGGCGGCAAATTGTGGTGGCAGCGCCGGCAGCGCCGAGCCGGGATCTGTGGTGAGCGTGGTGAACGCGTAGTAGTCGCCCAGATATGCGATGAAAGTGTATGCGCGCGAATCGATTTGAGTGCCCGATTCCACCGAGGACCTCAGGTCGGCCACCATGCCGAGGGTTTCGGCGCTGTCAATGCGGGGAGGATCGACCAGGTGCACGCGGGCGGTGGTGCGTCCCGCCGTCATTGCCCACTGACCGCAGACCGCGACCACCTTGCCATGGAGCGCCAGCAGCTCCGGCACCGCAACGACCACCGCGTCGACGATGCCACCGGGTCCCGATCCCGAGATGCCCTGCGCGGATTGGTCACGCCCGTCACCGGGGTCGGCGAGTGTGCCACATTGCGGCGGCTTGGCGGCGGCATCGGCCCCCAGGCCCCAGATCAGCCTCGGTGAGGCCGCGGTCGGGATGCCGCCACCGCTGACCTCGTAGCCGGGCGGCAGGTCGCGCACGACGCGCTTGATGTTGCTGGGATGCACCGCGGTGCCGTGCGGTGCCGGGGCTGCGGGGATGGCCGGCGAGGGGGGCGCGGGCGGGTGCGCGCATCCGCCGGCCAGCAGTGCCAGCACGAAGGTGATCGCCCGGCCGATCCGGAACGCCCGCATGCCCGTTCATATCACGGTGGACGCCGCCAGCAGCTGGGCCATGTGGATTTTCCGGGTCGGTCAGCCGATCACCTCGATCACCTGGCGGGCGACGCGCCCAATCCGCCCGGGCCCCGTTCCGCTATCCGCCGGCTACCGTTTCGTACACCATGGTGGGGCGGAACCCAATCTTGAGGGGCGGTGGCCCGGAAGAGCCCGAATTGCGCGACGCAGCGGAGTTGGCCGGCATCGGCATCCCACCGAGCGTGCTGGCCGATCCGGCCGGCACGGCCGCTGGGGTTATGCCGGTGCCGGCCGCCGGCAATATCGAGCCGGCCTGACCGAAAGCCGGAGCGGCGGACGTCCAGCCCTGCGGCACCGAAAGCATGCCGAGCGAGGCGGCCCGACCCAGAGTCGCGGACACGGTGACGCTACCCATGCCCGGTGTGGCGGCGGCGCCCGTGCCTGGGCCCAGACCGTTGCCGACCGCGTATCCGAGCCCCTGGAACTGGTTGCCGAAGACGCCGGCCGCCGGCCCCAGAGATTGCAGGAGCGGCAGCGAATTCGCCGAGCCGATCGCCGAGAGGCCAAAAGCGCCCATCGAGGCGGACGAGCCGGTACCCGAGCTGAGGACCGTGGACGGGATCGCCCACGATGGCATCGAAGACGTCGACGACGCCGACGACATCGACGAGGCGGCCGAGGAGATACCCGGCAGGACATTAGGCGCCGCGGCCACGGTCAGAGGCGTGGACGCCATCGAAGTCAGCGGCATGGACACCCCGGAACTGAGCGGAGTCGACACCACGGAACTCAGCGGGGCGGACACAGCCGAACCCAGCGGAGTAGGCGCCACGGAACTCAGCGCACCGGGCAACTGTGTGGAGACCGACGACACCGCTTTACTTGCCGTGCCGGCCGGGGTGGCCGCGGCATTGGCCACCGCATCGGCCTGCGCAGCCGGTGTCGCCGCGGTGGTCTCCGGCGGCGGCGTGAACGGCGTCAACGTCGACGCGGTTTGTGACGCGCCCTGATAGCCGTACATCGCCGCGGCGTCCTGGGCCCACATTTCGGCGTACTGGGCCTCGGTGGCCGCGATCGCCGGGGTGTTCTGACCGAAGAAGTTGGTGGCGACCAGGAACATCAACGTGGCGCGGTTGGCCGCAATCGCCGGAGGCGGAACCGTCATCGCGAACGCCGCCTCGTAGGCGGCCACGGCCGCCTTGGCCTGCGCGCCCGTGGCCTCAGCCAGTTCGGCAACCGCGGATATCCACCCGACAAAGGGGTCGGCCGCGGCCGCCATCGATATCGACGACGGCCCCAGCCAAGTACTCGTGAGGGCCAAGATCACCGAGTGGTAAGATGCCGCCGTCGAGTACAGGTCGATTGCGAGGGTGTCCCAGGCCGCCGCGGCGGCCAACATGGGTCCCGACCCCGGTCCCGTGTACATCAAGCCCGAGTTGACCTCCGGTGGTAGCGCCGCAAAATCAAGCATCTTCACCCGTCGATGGATCGGTCGGCCGCGATGGTGTCGCCCGGGCGGACTGCGCCGTGCTCATGGAAGCGCCATCGCCGCGCACGGATTGCTGGTCGACGACCGGGTCTTCAGCGAGGCGCCGGCAGCGCCACTGCCGGCGCTGCCGGCAATGTGGCCATGAACAACGAACACGCGCTTCTCCCTCGGGACTGGGGCG
>JAQTVU010000403.1 GCA_028706695.1 Mycobacterium sp. | reverse complement strand
ATGCGCGGCACGTCGTACTTGTCGGCCTGCCGCCAGACCTGCTCGGACTGCGGCTCGACGCCCTCCTTGCCGTCGAAGACGGCGACGGCGCCATCGAGCACCCGCAGGCTGCGCTCTACCTCGACGGTGAAGTCGACGTGACCTGGGGTGTCGATGATGTTGATCTGGTTGTCATTCCAGAAGCAGGTGGTGGCGGCGGAGGTGATGGTGATCCCCCGCTCCTGCTCCTGCTCCATCCAGTCCATCGTGGCGGCACCGTCGTGCACTTCCCCGATCTTGTAGCTGATGCCGGTGTAGTACAGGATCCGCTCGGTGGTCGTCGTCTTGCCGGCGTCGATGTGCGCCATGATGCCGATGTTCCGTACCTTGGTCAGGTCGGTCAGCACGTCCTTCTGTGCCACAGAAGTCTTCCTACTTTCGATTGCTTAGTTCGCTGTCTTGGTTGCGCCCGGCCACCCCGCCAATCGGCGCCGGTTCCGGCTCCTACCAGCGATAGTGCGCGAAGGCGCGGTTGGCCTCGGCCATCTTGTGGGTGTCCTCACGCCGTTTGACGGAGGCACCCAAGCCGTTGCTGGCGTCGAGAATCTCGTTCGCCAGCCGCTCGATCATCGTCTTCTCCCGGCGCTGCCGCGAGAAGCTGACGAGCCAGCGCAGCGCCAGCGTGGTGGACCGGTCCGGACGCACCTCGACGGGCACCTGGTAGGTCGCACCTCCCACGCGACGGCTGCGCACCTCGAGTGCGGGCTTGACGTTGTCCAGCGCACGCTTGAGCGTGATGACCGGGTCGGTGCCGGTCTTGTCCCGGGCCTGTTCGAGCGCACCATAAACAATGCGCTCCGCCAGGGATTTCTTCCCCATCAGCAAAACTTTGTTCACCAGCTGGGTGACCAGCTGCGATCCGTAAACCGGATCGTTGACCAACGGACGCTTGGGCGCGGGTCCCTTGCGCGGCATCAGCTCTTCTCCTTCTTGGCGCCGTAACGGCTGCGGGCCTGCTTGCGATTCTTGACACCCTGGGTGTCTAGCGAACCGCGGATGATCTTGTACCGCACACCGGGCAGGTCCTTCACCCGACCGCCGCGCACCAGCACCATCGAGTGCTCCTGCAGGTTGTGGCCCTCGCCGGGGATGTAGGCGGTGACCTCGACCTGACTTGTCAGCTTCACGCGCGCGACCTTGCGAAGCGCCGAATTTGGCTTCTTCGGAGTGGTCGTGTACACGCGGGTGCACACGCCACGGCGCTGCGGGCTGCCCTTGAGGGCCGCGGTCTTGACCTTGGCGATCTTGTCCCGACGACCCTTGCGGACCAGCTGCTGAATGGTTGGCATCTAGGCGGCTTTCTGTGTTGGCGTTCGAGGTCTGGCTAGCGGTGTTGAAGTCTTCGTCGTTCAGTTATGTCCCGACGCAGTACCCCGCGGCCGGGTGTGTCGCGTCCGCCGGGCAGCGGATCCATCCGTTACACAATGGACATGCGAATTCGCCCGGCATCCGCTTCCTTACGTCAGGCGCCGTAAGCCGCCAGGCACGAGCCTCCACGATACCTGCCGCGCATCTGGCAGGTCAAAGCGGCGGGCGTCATCGTCCGGCACCGTCGGACGCGGTGGTTCTTTCGGCGCCCATTCGGGGGTGCGCACCGTCCACGCGATAGGAGGACAGCACCGCGATCACCGGCGCGGCGGCGGCCTTGGTCGCGGCGGCATACGCCGGGTCGTCACCGCCGAGCGGCATCCGGGTGAACGCCGAGTAGCGGCCGGGATGGCGCTGCGCATGGCCGCGGTAGGCGCCGGCCATGACCAGCACCGCGCGCTGGCGCCGAGCCGCCGACGACGGTTCCGGCTGCGCTGCCATGGCGAATGTCCTTCGATTCGATGACGAGGTGGTGGCGGTGGTTGACGGCTGCTGATGACTCTAGTGCGGGGCGGCAAATGCAAGGAATTCTGCCGTCGGGCGGGCAAATGCACGTAGTCTCAGTCGAGGTCTGAGTCGAGCAGATTCACCCGTCCTGAGGGGGCCGCAGTGAACCCGCAATGAATTGGACAGCGGTCGCAGGGTCGCTGGTTGCCTCCGTCGGCGCGCGTTCGGCCACCGAGGGCGCCGAGCAGATGGCTCGTCAACCACCGTCGTCGCCAACTCCGGCGCCCATGACGTCACCGCAACGGCCGGGATGAGACGGTGTTCAATCGCAATGGCACGCCGATCCCGTGTTACCACGGCCGCCAACGCGGCATGCTAAACGGGCTTCAGCAAGCGCCCGCGTGAGGCACCGCAACGGCGGTGCCCCCAACCGAAGGGAACCGAGCAACGATGCGCGTCCACGTCACTGAGCCCCCGTCCCGGCTGGCCGCGCTCCTGGTGGCGCCGGCCGTCACGGTCGCAGTGCTGGCCGGATGCAGTTCCACCGTCAACCCCCCGGGCGGCTCCACGGCGACGACACCAACGAGCAGCCCTTCCTCGACGAGCGGCGCAGCGGCACCGTCGAGCACCAGCGGCGGCAGCACCACCGCCTCGATCGAGATCGGCAACACGCTGAACTACGGGTCGATGGGGACCACCGCCACCCTCGATTGCGCCGACGGCAAATCACTGAACGTGGGTGGTTCGGACAACACGCTGACCGTGACCGGCACCTGCGCGAACGTGAGTGTCACCGGCATGAATAACAAGATCACTTTCGACAAGGTCGACACGCACATCACCGTGCTCGGGCTCAACAACACCGTCACTTACAAAAACGGTGATCCCAAGGTCGACAATCTCGGCTCGGGCAACACCATTAACAAGGGCAGCTGAGATCGACGCAGCTGAGATCGACAAGGCGGCTGAGTCACCAACCGGCCGGGGCGCCGTGCCGCCCGGCGCCCGCGGTGAACCGCCCGGCCCCTTCGTTCGCCTCCGTGGCGACGCGCGAGATGCTGGCGAATTCGAAGTCGAGCGCATCGGATTCCGTTGTGCCCCACTGATGCAGCGTGGAAAGCCGATCTGAGCGCAGGCACTGCTGCGGCAGCGCGGCGAGCTGAGCCGCCAGTTCCTCGGCGGCCTGCCGCGCCCGCCCTTTGGGCACGACCCGATTGGCCAACCCGATCGCTAGCGCCTCGTCGGCCTGCACCGCGCGGCCGGTGAGGATCATGTCCATCGCCCGGCTTTGCCCGATGAGCCGGGGTAACCGCACGGTGCCGCCGTCGATCAGCGGCACCCCCCACCGCCGGCAGAACACCCCGAACACGGCGTCTTCCTCGGCGACCCGCAGGTCGCACCAGATGGCCAGCTCCAAGCCCCCGGCCACGGCGTAGCCGCTCACCGCGGCGATCACCGGCTTGGGCAGCACCATGCGCGTCGGCCCCATCGGGGCGGGACCCGTGCGGTGAACGGCGTTGGCTTCGGGCGTGCCGAAAGCCTTCAAGTCGGCTCCGGCGCAAAACGTTCCACCATCACCCCACAACACGGCCACCGAGGCGGTGTCGTCGCGGCCGAATTCTTCGAAGGCCGCGTGCAGCGCGGCGGCCGTCGGGCCGTTGACGGCGTTGCGGGCCGCGGGCCGGTCGAGGATCACCGTGGTGACCGGGCCATTGCGCTCTATGCGCACCGGATCGCTCATCTCTCCTCCACCAGATGGTGAGTCACTGATTCGTTTGCGGTGAGTCCATCGCCGACCCAGGTGATATGCGCCGACATGCCGGGACATTCGCGTGTCTTCGCCACCCTCGGCGGGACCCGCCGATCAACGACCCACCCCGGTGAGCTGGGTCGCCGCGCGTCC
>JAQTVU010000402.1 GCA_028706695.1 Mycobacterium sp. | reverse complement strand
ACAGCCACCGCGCAGACCTGACCAGTTACCCACCGGATAGGGTTCTCGCACGAACATGACAGCGTGACCGAAAGCGCTTCCCGGACGCAGGATTTCCACTACTTTCACCACACCTTCGGAATTGGACACCGAAAGCTGCATGAGGCCGGCGCGAACCATGCAAAAGCCCGTCGATCGTGTTCCCTTACGAAACAACACCTGACCCGAGGCCACGAAAATCGCCCGGCTCTGTGCGGCCAGGAAGTCCACCTGCGCGGCGTCTAGCCCGTCGAACATAGGGGCAGACCTGATCGCCTCCCGCAACTCGGCGCTGCCCGAACCTGTTGTCGACATGAGGCTAGTGTGCACGCATACCTGCGCCAGCCCAGCCGGTGCTGCCCGGCCGGCGGTGAGCGCAGCATCGGAGCGGCGGCTCAGCTGGGCCGTTAATCTAAGCGGAATCCATGCGGCCGACGCGAACCCATGCCGCCGACGCGAACCCATGCCGCCGACCGTTGTGATCGTCATGGGCGGGGCCTCCGCGGCGATCGAGGTGGCGTTGGCCGGCGCCCGATCACACGGCAACCTATTTATTTACGCTGGTAATTAGCGCGCCCGAAGGGATTCGAACCCCCAACCTTCTGATCCGTAGTCAGATGCTCTATCCGTTGAGCTACGGGCGCTTGTGTTCGGTTGTACTGCTGGCGGAGGCGAGAGGATTTGAACCTCCGGTCCCCTTGAGGGGGGACAACTCATTAGCAGTGAGCCCCATTCGGCCGCTCTGGCACGCCTCCATCGGACCTCCTGAGGGTACCCGAACCCTTTTCGGGATCCCCGAACCACCGGAGGCACAGCGTACACAGCCGCGACATATGCTGTCGAAGTGACCGTCCACCTGCGCCCCGAGCTGGACGGGTTGCCAGTTTACATCCCGGGCAAGACGGTGCCCGGTTCGATCAAGCTGGCCAGCAACGAGACGGTGCATGGGCCGCTGCCCGGCGTCCGCGCGGCGATCGTGGACGCCGCCGACACCGTCAACCGCTATCCCGACAGCGCCTGCGTACAACTCAAGGCGGCGCTGGCCGAGCAGCTGGGGCCCGACTTCGGTCCCGAGCACGTCGCCGTCGGCGCCGGCTCGGTCAACCTGTGCCAGCGGCTGGTCGAGATCACCGCCTCGGCCGGTGACGAGGTGCTGACCGGGTGGCACAGCTTCGAGATGTATCCGCTGCTGGCCCAGATCGCCGGCGCGACCACCGTCAAGGTGCCGCTGCGCGACCACACCTTGGACCTCGACGCGATGCTGGCCGCGACCACCGACCGCACCCGGCTGATCTTCGTCTGCAATCCCAACAACCCGACGTCCACCGTCGTCGACCCGGACGCGCTGACCCGCTTCGCGGAGGCAGTGCCCCCGCACATCCCGATCGCCATCGACGAGGCCTACGTCGAATACATCCGTGACGGCCGGGCGCCGGACAGCCTGCGGCTGGTGCGCGCCCACGGCAACGTCGTGGTGCTGCGGACCTTCTCGAAGGCCTACGGGCTGGCCGGGCTGCGCGTGGGCTACGCGGTCGGCCCCGCCGACCTCATCGCCGCGCTCGGCCGGGTGTACCTGCCGTTCACCGTGACCAGCGTCTCGCAGGCGGCCGCCATCGCCTCACTGCGGGCCGCCGACGAGCTGCTGGCCCGCACCGACGCGCTGGTCGCCGAGCGCACCCGAGTGGGCGCGGCGTTGCGCGACGCCGGCTATACCCTGCCACCGTCGCAAGCCAACTTCGTCTGGCTGCCGCTGGGGCCGCGCACCGCCGACTTCGTGGAGCGGGCCGCCGGCGCGCGCCTCGTCGTCCGACCATTCCCGCCCGACGGCGTCCGGATCACCATCGGGGCGCCCGAGGAAAACGACGCGCTGTTGCGGTTCGCCCGCGACTGGATCGCCCACAGCTGAAGAGCCGCCAGGAGGCGGCCCGCACGAAGCTCACCACAGAGCGCAGCGCGCGGGTTAGCCGCCGCCGGCCGGGTCGCGGCCGGTGAACGCGATCAACCGGTCCAGGGCGGGGGCGTCGTCGGGCACGCTCACCGGGTCGTCGAACCCGGCCATGCGGCGCAGCGGCGGCCTGATGATCTTCTGCGCCAACCCCAGCACGTACTCGGTCAGCGGCTCGCCGGGTTCGACGGCGCGCCGGACGGCGGTCGCGTAATCCCAGGCGTGCACCAAAAACTCCACCGACAAGGCGCCGCATGCGTAGCGGGCGGGCATCGCGCCGGTGCCGAACGGCACCGTGCCGTCCAGGCCGCGGCGGTGCCAGGCGTCCAGAACCGGCCGGGCCGCACCGACGATCCGCCGCTCCACCGAGTCGTCCTCCGCCGACGGCGGCAACTCCACGCCGACCATGCCCCCGAGGACCCCGATCGAATGCAGCAGATGCCCGGTCAGCCCCCGCACGTCGTAGTCGGCGCACGGCGTCTGCCGGGACAGGTCCTCGGCGGCGATGGGATGCACCACCTGCTGTAGCGCCCCGAGGCAGGCTTCGGCGCTGTCCAGCTCGTCGTTGGGCGGGGAACACGGTCCGGGTCGCAAATCGGGGGGCATGCCCTCACGCTACGGTCTCGGCATGGCCGAAACATACGAATCCGTCACCGTCGAAACCACGAACCATATCGCGCAGGTGACGTTGATCGGACCGGGCAAGGGCAACGCGATGGGACCCGCCTTCTGGTCGGAGATGCCCGAGGTGTTCGCGACCCTGGACGCCGAGCGTGACGTGCGCGCCATCGTCATCACCGGCTCGGGCCGAAACTTCAGCTACGGCCTGGACGTGCCGGCGATGGGCGGGGCATTCACCCCGCTGCTGACCGGTCAGGCGCTGGCCCGCCCGCGCGCGGACTTCCACGCCGAGATCAAGCGCATGCAGAACGCGATCACCGCGGTCGCCGACTGCCGCACACCCACCATCGCGGCGGTGCACGGCTGGTGCATCGGCGCCGGGGTCGATTTGATCTCCGCGGTCGACATCCGCTACGCCAGCGCCGACGCCAAGTTCTCGGTGCGCGAGGTGAAGCTGGCCATCGTGGCCGACGTCGGCAGCCTGGCCCGCCTGCCGCTGATCCTGGGCGACGGTCACCTGCGCGAACTGGCACTGACCGGCCGGGACGTCGACGCCCACCGCGCCGAGAAGATCGGCCTGGTCAACGACGTGTTCGCCGACGCCGACGCGACGCTGGCCGCCGCGCACGCGACCGCGGCGGAGATCGCCGCCAACCCGCCGCTGACCGTGCGCGGCATCAAGGATGTCCTTGACCAGCAACGTGTTTCGATGGTGGCGGAAAGCCTGCGCTATGTCGCGGCGTGGAATGCGGCGTTCCTGCCGTCCAAAGACCTGGCCGAGGGCATCGCGGCGACGTTCGAAAAGCGCCCGCCGCGGTTCACCGGGGAGTAGGCCGCGTACCCTCGCGGAGATGGCTGACATGATCCGCGCCGGCAACGGTGCGGGAGCGCAGCGACGAGGAGGAGCGGCGCCGGTGACCGAAGACGGCAGGATCCGCGTCCCGGCCGACCTGGACTCCGTGACCGCGATCGGCGAGGAAGACCACTCCGAGATCGGAGCGGCCGCCGTCGAGCGCATCTGGCGGGCCGCCCGGCACTGGTACCGGGCCGGGTTTCATCCCGCGATCCAGGTGTGCATCCGGCGGCACGGCCGTGTCGTGCTCAACCGGGCGCTCGGCCACGGCTGGGGCAACGCCCCCACCGATCCGCCCGACGCCGAGACGACACCCGTCCCAACC
>JAQTVU010000401.1 GCA_028706695.1 Mycobacterium sp. | reverse complement strand
AGCGGTGATGCCGATGGACGCCTGGCGTGAAGGAGAGAAATTCGTCGTCGAATTCGACCTGCCGGGTATCGACGCCAACTCACTGGACATCGATATCGAGCGCAACGTGGTGACCGTGCGGGCTGAGCGACCGGCCGTCGACCCCAACCAGGAGATGCTGGCCAACGAGCGGCCCCGCGGAGTGTTCAGCCGCCAGCTGGTGCTGGGCGAAAACCTCGACACCGACAACATCGAGGCCAGCTACCACGAAGGCGTCCTGAGCCTGACCATCCCGGTGGCCGAAAAGGCCAAGCCGCGCAAGATCTCCGTCGAGCGCGGCAACGCACAGACGGCAATCCACGACAACGGCGCCAAGCGCGAAGCCGTAGAGGCCTGAGCCAACGGGCCGCTGGGCGGCGGCCGCCACCGGGCACCGGCCGCCGCCCCTTCCCCGGACTGCCGATTCAACCGCCTTGGAGGGACGCCTCCGCTGATGAGTTGGGATCTCGACGGCCAAACGGCCGACATCGAACAAGCCCTGGCCGGCGGCGCACCGCAACGGGCGGGCTGGTTCCGGTTCCATTTCGCCGACCAACGGTGGGAATGGTCTGATCAGGTGCAGCAGATGCACGGCTACCAGCCCGGCAGTGTCACCCCGACCACCGATCTGGTGCTCGCCCATAAACACCCGCAGGACCGCGGACGGGCCGCCGCCACCTCGACCAGATCCTCAAAACCCACGAACCCTTCAGCACCCGGCACCGCATCGTCGACACCGGCGGGCAGGTACGTTGCATCGTCGTCGTCGGGGACCGACTGCTCGACGACCGCGGTGAAGTGACCGGAATGTACGGGTTCTACCTGCTGCTCACCGCCCACCAGCGCGTCCACGGCCCCGGCCGGGTTCCCGCCGGGAAGTCGTGACGGACGCTTGCGCCGCCGTCGCCGCGCGGCCGGCCGCGGACGATGCAACCCGGACATTCCGCCCGGCTCGGAGCACCGCGCTGCTGTCTCGGCTCTGACCGCCGGCCTTGTCCCATGGAGACCCCACGGTGCCGAACCGGCCCGCGGCCACCCAGGCGCCGTCAGCGGCCCCGGTTGTGCGCATCGAGCGCCGAATCGAGCAGCAGGCGACGTTCGGCGGCGGCCACCGTCCGCCGGGCGGCCGCGGCCGCGTCCGGGTTCACCGAAACCGAGGTGATCCCCATGCGGACCAGATGCTCGGCAAAGCCCGGATCGGTCGACGGCGCCTGGCCGCACAGCGACGACGTGATGCCGTGCCGGCGCGCCATCGCCACGATGCGGCCGATGGCGTCCAGGACGGCGTCGTCGGATTCGTCGAACAGCTCGGCGCAGATGTCCGAATCGCGGTCGACCCCGAGGATCAGCTGGGTCAGGTCGTTGCTCCCGATGGACACGCCGTCCACCCCCAGCCCGATGTACTCGGGAAGCCAGTATGTCACCGAGGGCACCTCGGCCATCACCCAGCGGTGCAGTCCACGCTGCGAGCCCAACGGGCTCGCGTCGACCAGCGACAGGCATGCCTCCAGTTCCCAGCGGGTCCGCACGAACGGAATCATCAGGTGCACATTGGGGTTACGCTCCCGCACCCGCGCCAACGCCTGCAACTCCAGGGCGAACAGGTCGGGCTCTTTGACGTAGCGGTAGCAGCCGCGGTAACCGATCATGGGGTTGTGCTCGACCGGCTCGTACGCCGCTCCCCCGCGCAGGCCGCGGAACTCGTTGCTGCGGAAGTCGGTGGCGCGGTAGACCACCGGCCGCCTCCCGAACGCCGCGGCGATGCGACCGATGGCCGACACCATGGCGTCGACCAGGCCCGCCTGCTCGCCGCGGGCGATCAGGTCGCGGGGATGCCGTCCCGAAAGCGCTTGGGTGAGCAGGAATTCCGCACGCAGCAGGCCCACCCCGTCGACGTCCTGCGCGGCCACCGCCGCGGCCGTGTCCGGGATGGCCAGGTTGACATAGATCTTGGTGCCGGTCGCCTGGCCGCCGCCGGCCGGCGGCGCCGATTCCTCGACCTCCGCCGCCTGCACCCGGGGGCCGGGGGCTCCGGCGCTGACGTTCCCGTGGGAGCCGTCGACGGTGACCGTCTGGCCGTCGTGCAGGATGGTCGTCGCACCGCGGGCACCCACCACACAGGGAACGCCCAACTCGCGCGCCACGATCGCGGCGTGGCAGGTCATGCCGCCGGTCTCGGTCACCAGCGCGGCCGCGCGCCGGATGGCCGGAAGCCAGTCCGGGTTGGTCATCGGGGCCACCAGGATCTCGTTGTCCAGCAACCGGCTACCCTGCTCGGGCGCGCGCAGGACGCGCACCCGCCCGGACGCCGTGCCCGGTGCCGCGGGCAATCCGCGAACGAGCGCACCGGTTGGCTGTGGAACCTCGGACGCCGTGCTGCCCAAGGTTGTGATGGGTCTGGCCTGAACCAGCCAGGCCTTCCCGGCGGCGATCGCCCACTCGACGTCCTGAGGGCAGCCGTGGTGGGCCTCGATGGCGACCGCCAGTTCGGCGATGCGGCGCAGCGACGCGTCATCGAGCACACGGGCCTGCGCCGCCGCGGGCTCGAGTTGCACCGTCAAATCGTGGCCGTCGGGACCGCGCACGATCTTGACGGCCTGGTAGCCGACCTTGACGTCGAGCACTTCGAGGGTCTTCTTGTCGACGACGTAGGTGGCGGGCTGGACCTTGCCGGACACCACCACCTCACCCTGGCCCACAGCAGCTTCGATCACGATATGCTCGGAGTTCCCCGTGCTCGGGTCGGTGGTGAACGCGACGCCGGACTGCTCCGAAGCGATCATCTGCTGCACGACGACCGCCATCGCGGGATCGGCGGTGAAGCCCCTGCTGGCGCGATAGGTGATCACCCTGGGGGTGAACAACGAGGCCCAACACCGCTGGACGGCCGCCACGAGGGCGTGCTCGCCCGTCACGTTGGTCACCGTCTGGTTCATCCCGGCGAACGATGCGTCGCGGCCGTCCTCCCCGGTCGCCGAGGACCGCACGGCCACCACGCAATTCGGCCCGAGTTTGCGGTAGCAGGCCAACAACTGGTCGCGGACGTCCTGACTGACGCCGGCCTTGGCCACCAGCGTCTGCAGCCGTTGGCACAGTTCGGAGAGCCGCGCACTGTTGTCCACCTTTGTCAGTGCCTCGCGGTGCAGCGCGGCCAGCTCGGTGTCGACTCCCCCGGCCCGCATCGAGGCCAGGTAGCTGCTGCGCATCAACACGAAGCCGGGCGGAACCGGAAGACCCGCGGCGACCATCTCACCCATGTTGGCGCCCTTACCACCGGCCTCTTCGGCGTCGCCGAGCCGCAACGCCGAGATGTCGCAGACATACTCGTTGACCAGGGTTTTCGTTGACATGCGTTACTCCTATCCGGACGCTGACGGGGAATCCGTCACGTGCGCCCACACATCCTGGGCTTCGTGCACAACGAGTTCGAGGGTTCGAGAGGTGTCAATGCGGTGCGCGGTGGGCCAGCCGGCATCCCGCGCGGCCAAGGCCGCGGCGATATCCGGAGTCACCTCCGAGTTACCGGGTGGCCGCTGTGCTATCCGGTCGGCCGCCAGGTCAACCGCCGCCGCGCACACGAATTCGACCATGGCCGAATGCGTCTCGGCGGCAAGCCGATGGGCCTGGGCGCGGCGCCGGGGGTCCCGCCAGGTGCCGTCGAGGATCGCCGACTGCCCGCCGCCCAACAGCGGCCGTGCCCGGCGCAGGACGGCGTTGTAGACGGTTTCGACGTTGTCGGGGCTGTACA
>JAQTVU010000012.1 GCA_028706695.1 Mycobacterium sp. | reverse complement strand
ACGCCCTTAGAACCGGCGTAGGCGCAGCCGCGGACGGTCATCACGCCCGGCCGCGACTTGATGTTGGACTTGACCGCGCACTCCTTCGACCCCTCCGGGTCGTTGGGCTTGATGTGCTTGGCCCGGTCCTTTTTCGCCTTGTCCGGGTAGACCGACAGGACGTCGGCGATCATCGCCTCGGTCTGCTCGCGAGTGGGTTCCCGCGTCGGGGCGCTCATTTCGCCGCCTGACCGACAAGCTCCTCGTCGCCGACCTCCATGATGCCGAACTCGATGAGCAGGTCCTCGAGCTCGTCCATGGTGATCGGGGTCGGGATCGTCTTGCGATCGTTCTCGTGGATCTTGCGGGCCAGCTCCCGGTACTCGTTGGCCTGCGGCGCGTCCGGCTGGTATTCGATGACCGTCATCCGGCGCAGCTCGGCGTGCTGCACGACGTTGTCACGCGGCACGAAGTGGATCATCTGGGTGTTGAGCCGGCGGGCCAGCTCCCCGACGAGCTCGGCTTCCTTATCGGTGTTGCGGCTGTTGCAGATGATGCCGCCCAGCCGGACGCCGCCGGAGTGCGCGTACTTGAGGATGCCCTTGGCGATGTTGTTGGCCGCGTACATGGCCATCATCTCGCCGGAGGCGACGATGTAGATCTCCTGCGCCTTGCCCTGCCGGATCGGCATCGCGAACCCGCCGCACACGACGTCGCCGAGGACGTCGTAGCACACGTAGTCCAGATCCTCGTAGGCGCCGTTTTCCTCCAGGAACCCGATCGAGGTAATGACACCGCGACCGGCGCAACCGACGCCCGGCTCCGGGCCGCCGGACTCGACGCAGCGGATGTTCCAGTTCTTGTTCGGACCTTCGAGCACGACGTCCTCGAGCTCCAAGTCCTCGACCGAACCCTCCTCCGCCGCCAACGACAGAATCGACGTCTGGGCCTTGGAGTGCAGGATCAACCGTGTCGAGTCGGCCTTCGGATCACAACCGACGATCATGATCCGCTGGCCCTGCTCGGCGAGGGCCGCCATGGTGTTCTGCTGGGTGGTGGACTTGCCGATACCACCCTTGCCGTAAAAGGCGATTTGCCTCACAGGTGATTCCTTTCTCTTCTCGTGGACCTATGCCGTCTGGAACAGGTCTCGGACCTCGGCGGACCGAAGTGGCCGCTTTCGTTCCGATGTCTTTGCGCGGATGCGTTCGAGCAGCACCCCGAGGTGCTGCTCGTCGGCCGCGATGCCGTACTGGGCCAGCACGCGGCGCAGCGAGGAGCGGCCGCTGTGCTTGCCGACGAGCAGCCGACGCCGCCCTCCGACCTCGGCCGGATCGAACGGTTCGTAGGTCGCGGCGGCCTTGAGCACGCCGTCGACGTGGATGCCGGACTCATGTGTGAAAACGGAGTTGCCCACGACGGCCTTGCCGGCGGGAAGAGGCCGGCGGGCGGCGCGCGCCACGAGACAGGCCAGCACGCGGAATCTGGTGGTGTCCAACCCCGGGTCCATGCCGTACAAGTGGCGCAGACCCATGACAACTTCCTCCAGGGGCGCGTTTCCGGCCCGCTCGCCGAGGCCGGCCACGGTGGTGCTGACCCAGGTGAACCCCGCGCGCACCGCCGCCAGGCTGTTGGCGGTGGCCAAGCCGAAGTCGTCGTGCGCGTGGATCTCCCACACGCCGGGCACCGCGCCGGCCAGGCGCGCCAGCCGTGCGTAACCGTCGAATGGCTCCAACACGCCGACGGTGTCGGCCCACCGCAATCGGCGCACCCCCAACCGGGTGACCCGGGCCGCCAATTCGGCGACAAACCCGTCGTCGGCTCGCGAAGCGTCTTCGAAACCCACGCTCACCCGGAGGCCGCGGTCGAGCGCGTCCCGGACGCAGTCCTCGATGTGGCGCTCAGCCCATCTCCGGTCGCGGCCGAGTTTGCGGACCAAATGCAGATCGGAAACCGGTATGGTCAGATGGACCGATCGCATTCCGCATTTCGCGGCGGCGTAGATGTCGAGGCGGTTCGCGCGGCACCATCCGACGATCTCGGCCTCCAGCCCTGCGGCTGTGATCTGCCGAAGTGCTTCCTGCTCACCGATTCCCATCGCCGGGATGCCGGCCTCGATGGCGTGGACACCGCACGCGTTCAGCAGGGTGGCTATCGCCAGCTTTTCCTGCATGGTGAATGAGACACCCGGGGCCTGTTCGCCGTCTCGCAGCGTGGTGTCGCATATTCGGATCGGCCGAACGGCATCCATGAATCTTCCTTTTCCCACGCGCTTTTCGTGTAGTCGCTTCCGGGCACCCAATTCAGGGCCGTCGAAGTACATGAAATGCTGCCCAGAGATTGTGTTGGCAATGTAAACTCGCGTTACGCAGACATAAACATGAAATTTCCCGCATTAGCGATAATGATAATTGTAAAGATAAATTCGGGAAAATATTATCCCGAACATTTTCTTGCGCTGCGAGCGGCGTTGAGCGGGGGTACGATAGCCCACATCCTGGGCGGTTCCAGTCGGTAACGGCGCATTCGAGCAAGTCGTCATCCTGGACGCGGGTTTGGACCGTGCGCCGCCGCAGGCTTACGGCAACGCCGCGGGCAGAAGGAGCGTGCGAAATGGCCGACGCCGCCGAAAGTGTGTCGACGACGTCACACGCCGATGCACCGAATAGCTGGGAAGAATTGCGGTCAGTCGTGACACAGCGCTACGGCGTCTATCGGCTGCCAATGGAGCGATTGCGCGAAATCGGCGGCTACGGCCGGCTCGGGACTAATGTCCGGCAGGTGCTCTCCGCTAAGCTCGCCAGTCTCGGACTCGGCCACCTGCCCGCCGAACTTCCCGCGTACCAGGACAAGTTCGTGCTGTTGTACCTATACGGAACGCCTGCCGCGGAGGTGATCTCGGCAGTGCGCAGTGAGGTCGTGGATGCAGCCGAAGCTGCGCTGGTCCAACTGAATGCGTCGCGGGATATCGAGCGCGTGCGCGAAGCCTCGCTGAAGGCCGCCGAGCTGTTGTCCGTGCTGTCCGACCGCTGCCAAGGATGCATCGGACCGCTGGGCCAGTAAGGGCGTCGACAGCGATTGAGATGTGGCTCCACGTGTCAATTCGTTTGCGGTCCTTTGCCGTTCGGAAATCCGAACGGTTGCGGGAGTTCGAGTCGTTTCAACGTGGAGCCCGTTCTGCCTTGCCGAACGTGGGTCGGGTCGGGTTAGCACGAATGAGCACGCCGACGGCCTTACATCGCCCACGACGGTTGGCCAGTTCCTGGCTGGTGGCCACGGCGGTGTTGACGCTGCCCTCGGCCGCGTTACGAGCTCGGCTCACCCACCCGCCACGGCGAACAGGATGGTAACCGAATCGCCGTCGGCGACCGGGGTATCCAGTCCGCGGCAAAATCGCGCGTCCTCGTCATTGACATAGACATTCACGAAGCGGTGCAGCGTGCCGTTGCCGATCAAGCGCTCGAAGATTCCAGAGTAGTTGGCCTGCAGGTCGCTGATGACCGCACGCAGCGTCTCGCCACTCGCGGAGATGCGCTTCTCGCCGCCGGTGTGGGGCCTCAGGATGGACGGGATGGATACGGTGACGCTCATGCAGGCCTTTCCGTGACGATCTGTCTTCATACCGTGGGCCGGTTCACGGCCTGCGTCGTCGCCAGGCCGAGGTCGACGACGTTGATGCCTAGTTCGGGGTCGACGACGTCGCGCATCGCTTCTTCGAGGTCGGCGAGCAATTCGTCATCGGGCGTGGCGGTTTCGCTCATCGTTGATCTCCTTGCTGTCTGTGGCGGTCTGGGCCAGCGCGTCTTTGAACGCGAGCCACCCCAGCAGCGCGCATTTCACCCGGGCCGGGTACTTGGCCACGCCGGCGAAGGCGACCCCGTCGCCGAGGACCTCTTCGTCGCCTGCGACGGTTCCGCGTGAGGACACCATCTGGGTGAATGCGGCCACCATGTGCAGCGCCTCGGGCACGCTGCGCCCGATCACCTGCTCGGTGAGCACCGAGGTCGCCGCCTGGCTGATCGAACAACCCTGCCCGTCATAGGACACATCGGCGACACGGCGACCGTCGTCGGACAACGCCACGCGCAGGGTGATCTCGTCACCGCAGACCGGGTTGACGTGGAAGACCTGCGCGCCGAACGGCTCACGCAGGCCCCGGTTGTGCGGATGCTTGTAGTGATCGAGGATCACTTCCTGATAGATCTGCTCTAGACGCATCGCTTACGCCCCGCCGAAGAAGTTCACGGCGCGCCGCACACCGGCCACCAGGCGCTCGACCTCCTCGGCGGTGTTGTACACCGCAAACGACGCCCGCGCGGTGGCCGCCAGGCCCAAGCGGCGGTGCAGCGGCATCGCGCAGTGGTGCCCCACCCGCACCGCCACGCCGTCGTCGTCGAGCACCTGCCCGATGTCGTGGGCGTGCACCCCCTCGACGACGAACGACACCGGCGAGCCGCGGTCGTGCAGCGAGGTGGGCCCGATGATGCGCACCCCCGCGATCGCCGACAAGCCCGCAACGGCCGCGCCGACCAGGTCGCGTTCGTGGGCCTCCACGGCGTCCATGCCGATGCCGCCCAGATAGCGGGCGGCCGCGCCCAGCCCGACCACCTGGGAGGTCATCGGGGTGCCCGCCTCGAACCGCTGCGGCGCCGGCGCGTAGGTGGAGCTGGCCATGGTCACGTTCTGGATCATCGAGCCCCCGGTGAGAAACGGCGGCATCGCCGAGAGCAGCTCGCCACGCGCGTAGAGCGCGCCGACCCCGTTGGGGCCCAGCATCTTATGCCCGGAGAACGCCGCGAAGTCGACACCCAGCGCGTGGCAGTCGACGGGCTGGTGCGGCACCGACTGGCAGGCGTCCAGCACGGTCAGCGCGCCCACCGCGCGGGCGCGGGCGACCAGCTCGGCCACCGGCGCGATGGCCCCGGTGACGTTGGAATGATGACTGAAGGCAACCACTTTCACGCGCTCATCGAGCTGCAGCGAGTCCAAGTCGATGCGCCCGTCGTCGGTGACGCCGTACCAGCGCAGCACCGCGCCGCTGCGCCGGGCCAGCTCCTGCCACGGCACCAGGTTCGCATGATGCTCCAGCTCGGTGGTGACGATCACGTCACCTTCGCCGACGGCACGGTCAAACCGGTTGTCGCCGAGCACATAGGAGACCAGGTTGAGCGCCTCGGTGGCGTTGCGGGTGAAAACCAGCTCGCCGGGGTCGGCGCCGACCAACCCCGCCACGTCGGCGCGGCCCTGCTCGTAGGCGTCGGTGGCCTCTTCCATCAGCTGATGCGCCCCGCGATGCACCGCACCGTTGCACGTGATCAAAAACTCGCGCTCGGCGTCGAGCACCGGCAACGGGCGCTGGGAGGTCGCAGCCGAATCCAGGTACGCCAACTGCTTTCCGCCGCGCATGACGCGCTGCAGGATCGGGAAGTCGGCACGAAGGGCACCGATGTCCAGTCGGGTCGGGGTCGTCATGGCTCAGGCCCCCGCGGCGGCCGCTTGGACAAAACGCACATAGCCGTTCTGTTCGAGCTCGTCGGCCAGCTCGGCACCACCGGATTCGGCGACGCGGCCAGCGACGAACACGTGAACGTGTTGCGGCTGGATGTAGCGCAGGATGCGGGTGTAGTGAGTGATCAACAAAACCCCGCCGTGCTCGGTTGCGGCATAGCGATTCACCCCCGCGCTGACCACCCGCAGCGCATCGACGTCCAACCCCGAGTCGGTCTCATCCAGAATGGCGATCTTGGGTTTGAGCAGTTCCAGCTGCAAAATCTCGTGGCGCTTCTTCTCCCCACCGGAAAAACCCTCGTTGACGTTGCGTTCGGCGAAGGCGGGATCCATCTCCAGCGAGCTCATCGCCGCCTTGACCTCTTTGACCCAGTGCCGCAGCTTGGGGGCCTGCCCGCGCACCGCCGTGGCCGCCGACCGCAGAAAGTTCGACACCGACACCCCCGGCACCTCGACGGGGTATTGCATGGCCAGAAAGACCCCGGCCCGCGCCCGCTCATCGACGCTCATCGCCAGCACGTCCTGGCCGTCGAGCGTGATCGACCCCGAGGTCACCCGGTATCGGGGATGACCGGCGATCGCATAGGACAGCGTCGACTTCCCCGACCCGTTGGGGCCCATCAACGCGTGCGTCTCACCGGATTTCACCGTCAAATCCACACCGTTGAGGATGGGAATCTCGCGCCTGCCCTCGGCGGCGTCAGGGGCCGCAACGCTGACGTGCAGGTCTTTGATGTCCAAAGTCGTCATGAAACTGTCGTCTTCTCCGTGAGTTCGAGTTCGTGTTCGATGGCCGCGCTCAGCCGATCCCGTATGCCGGGCACCGCGATCTTGGAGATCACCTCACCGAAAAAGCCGCGGATCACCAGCCGGCGGGCCTGCTGTTCCGGAATACCGCGCGAACACAAGTAAAACAGTTGCTCATCGTCGAAACGCCCGGTGGCGCTGGCGTGCCCGGCGCCGAGGATCTCACCGGTCTCGATCTCCAAGTTGGGCACCGAGTCGGCGCGCGCGGCGTCGGTGAGCACCAGGTTGCGGTTGACCTCGAAGGTGTCAGTACCGGTGGCTTCGGCCCGAATCAGCACGTCGCCCACCCACACCGTATGCGCATCGGGCCGCGCCGAACCCGGATCCCCCTGCAACGCACCCTTGTACAAAACGTTGGACCTGCAATCCGCCCGGGCGTGATCCACCAGCAGCCGCGACTCCAGGTGCTGGCCGTCGTCGGCGAAAGACAAGCCCAGCAGCTCGGCGTCCCCGCCCGGGCCGCCGAACCGCACGGCAGCCGACATGCGCACCACCTCACCGCCGAGCATCACCGCAACATGCCGCAGCACCGCGTCCCTGCCCAACATGGCGTGCTGTGCGCTCAGATGCACCATGTCATCGGCCCAGTCGGCGATCCACACCACGCTAAGCCGGGCCCCATCGCCGACGACGAATTCGACATTGTCGGCATACGTCCCGCTACCCCGCTGATCGATGACCACCACCGCCTCACCGAGCTCCTCGACCCGGATCTGCAAATGCCCGTAGCCCACCGCGCCCACACCCGGCCCCGTCACGCTGATGCCGACCGGCTCGCCGAGCTGAACATCGCGCCCCACAGTAACCAGCGTCGCCGCATCGAACGACGAAAACGCCTGCGCGGCAACGCGATCGGTCGGCACCCCGCCCTGCCCCAGCCGCCGGTCCCCGCGGCGCACCGTCTCGACCCGCACACCCGGATGCTCGCCGACGCTGACCTGCGCGCCGCCGCTCGCGCGGGCCGAGCCGTCATGCAGCCCGCGCAGCCGCCGCAACGGGGTAAACCGCCACATCTCGTCGCGGCCGCGCGGCACCTCAAACGCCTCCACATCAAAGGAGCCGAACAACTCCCCCTTGTTCAACGCGCGTGTCATCTGAGCGCTCATCCGACCGCGCCCTCCATCTGCAACTCGATCAGCCGGTTGAGCTCCAGCGCGTACTCCATCGGCAACTCCTTGGCGATCGGCTCGATGAAACCACGCACCACCATCGCCATCGCCTCCTCCTCGGTCAACCCGCGGCTCATCAAATAGAACAGCTGGTTCTCGCTGACCTTGGACACCGTGGCCTCATGACCCATCGTCACCTCATCCTCACGGATATCGACATACGGGTAGGTGTCGCTGCGGCTGATCGTATCGACCAGCAGCGCATCGCATTTCACGCTCGCGCGAGACCCGTGCGCGCCCTTGTTCACCTGCACCAAACCGCGGTAAGAGGTGCGCCCGCCGCCGCGGGCCACCGACTTGGACACGATATTGCTCGACGTGTGGGGCGCCAAATGCAGCATCTTAGCGCCGGTGTCCTGATGCTGGCCCTCACCGGCGAACGCGATCGACAGCACCTCACCCTTAGCGTGCTCACCGGTCATCCACACCGCCGGATACTTCATGGTGACCTTCGAGCCGATATTGCCATCCACCCACTCCATCGTCGCGCCCGCCTCAGCCCGGGCCCGCTTGGTGACCAGGTTGTAGACGTTGTTCGACCAGTTCTGGATGGTGGTGTAACGGCAGCGACCACCAGGCCGGACGATGATCTCAACCACCGCCGAATGCAGCGAATCCGACTTGTAGATCGGCGCGGTGCAACCCTCGATGTAATGCACATAAGCGTTCTCATCGACAATGATCAGCGTGCGCTCAAACTGGCCCATATTCTCGGTGTTGATCCGAAAATAGGCCTGCAACGGGATATCGACATGCACCCCGGGCGGCACATAGATGAACGACCCACCACTCCACACCGCGGTGTTCAACGCAGAAAACTTGTTGTCCCCGGCCGGGATCACCGTGCCGAAATGCTTCCGGAACACCTCCGGATGCTCCCGCAAACCGGTGTCGGTGTCCAAGAAAATAACACCCCGGGCCTCCAAATCCTCGCGGATCTGGTGATAGACCACCTCCGACTCGTACTGCGCGGCCACCCCCGCAACCAGCCGCTGCTTCTCAGCCTCCGGGATACCCAACCGGTCATAAGTGTTGCGGATATCCGCCGGCAACTCCTCCCAACTAGCAGCCTGCTTCTCGGTGGACCGCACGAAATACTTGATGTTGTCGAAATCGATGCCCCCCAAATCAGAACCCCACGTCGGCATCGGCTTACCCGCAAAAATCCGCAACGCCTTAAGCCGAACCTGCAGCATCCACTCCGGCTCATTCTTCTTAGCCGAAATACCGCGCACCACCGCCTCCGACAACCCACGCTGAGCGCCGGCCCCCGCAACATCAGAATCCACCCAGCCATAGCCATACCGGCCCAGCGAAGCAATCGCCTCTTCCCGACTCAACGGCACGGTAACGGTCTTGCTGGCCTCCGGGATGAGTGTCATACGGACGCTCCTTTGATACTCGTGGTTTCGGTCATGTGGCGCCGCTCCTGCTCATCGCTTGGCCTTGCATCGTCGCCGGCGCGGCGCGGGCTGGGCGGCTTCTGATGCGGCACGGTGAGCGGCACGTGGGTGGTGCAGGCGCAGTCGCCGTTGACGATGGTCGCCAACCGCTGCACGTGGGTGCCGAGCACCTCGGCCATGGCCTGCCGCTCGGCTTCACACAACTCCGGAAACTCCTCGGCGACGTGCGACACCGGGCAGTGGTGCTGGCAGATCTGGACCCCGTGGATCGGCCCGCCGACCCGCGCGGTGGTGGCGACGTAGCCGGCCTTGGTCAGCGCGCCGGCGACGCGCTGGGCGGCCGCTTCCACCTCGGTATCCTCGGCGCCGTCGGCGCCCCGGACACCGGCCAGGATCGCGTCGATGCGCCGGCGGGCGAACGTCCGGACGGCGTCCTCACCGCCGATCTCCCGCAACTGCCGCATGGCGGCCGACGCCAGGTCGTCGTAGGCGTGGTCGAGCTTGGCCCGGCCCGCCGCGGTCAGCCGGTAGCGTTTCGCAGGCCGCCCGCGGCCGGCCTGCTGCCACGCCGCCGCGGCCGTGGACTCGGCGTCGCCCGCGTCGATCAGCGCGTCGAGATGGCGCCGCGCGCCGGCGGCCGTCAGGCCGAGCCGATCGCCGATCTCACCGGCAGTGATGGATCCGGACTCCAGCAGCAGGCGGACGATGGCCCGCCGGGTATGACCATCCGAAACCGCCGCGGGCACGGCGACGTGAGTGGTCGGGATTTTCACAACACCAGTGTGACGCAATTCGGTGGATCAGTCCACCGCCGGTCCCCGTTTCGGGGCGTTGCGCTGCTCACAGCGCGACCACCGGGTCCGGCTACGCTGCACTGATGGCAGCCCGCCAGCTCACGCTGAGCTCCTCGATCGCCCGTCTGCACGGCGACGAGCAGGCGGTCGGCTCGCCGCTCAACGACACCGAGCTGACCGCTCTGCAGCGCACCCGGCTGTTCGGGGCCACCGGCACCGTGGTGATGGCGATCGGCGCGCTGGGCGCCGGGGCGCGGCCCGTCGTGCAGGACCCGACGTTCGGGGTCCGGCTGCTGAACCTGCCGTCGCGGATTCAGACCGTGTCGTTGACGATGACCACCACCGGGGCGGTGATGATGACGCTGGCCTGGTTGATGCTGGGCCGGTTCGCGCTGGGCAGCCGCCGGATGTCGCGCGGTGACCTGGACCGCACCCTGCTGTTGTGGACGCTGCCGCTGCTGCTGGCGCCGCCGATGTACAGCAAGGACGTCTACTCCTATCTGGCCCAGAGCCAGATAGGACTGGAAGGCCTCGATCCCTACCGGGTGGGCCCGGCCTCCGGGCTGGGCCTGTCGCACGTGTTCACCCTCTCGGTGCCCAGCCTGTGGCGGGAGACGCCGGCGCCGTACGGCCCGTTGTTCCTGTGGATCGGGCGCGGAATCTCGGCCTTGACCGGGGAGAACATCGTCGCCGCGGTGCTCTGCCACCGCGTCGTGGTGCTGCTCGGGGTGGGCATGATCGTGTGGGCGACGCCGCGGCTGGCCCGGCGCTGCGGGGTGGCCGAGGTGAGCGCGCTGTGGCTGGGCGCGGCCAGTCCACTGCTGATCATGCATCTGGTCGCCGGCGTCCACAACGAGGCACTGATGCTGGGGCTGATGCTGGCGGGGGTCGAGTTCGCGCTGCGCGGCATCGATACCGCGCGGCCGCTGCCCCGGTCGTGGCGGCCCGGCCGTGATTGGGAACCGCTGGGCATGCTGCTGGCCGGGGTGATCCTGATCACGCTGTCGTCGCAGGTCAAGCTGCCGTCGCTGCTGGCGCTCGGGTTCGTCGCGGTGGCGCTGGCCAACCGCTGCGGGGGCAGCCTGCGCGCACTGCTGCTGGCGGGCGGCGCGATGACCGGGCTGTCGTTGGCGGTGATGGCGCTGGTCGGCTGGGCCAGCGGGCTGGGGTTCGGCTGGATCTTCACGCTGGGCACCGCCAACGTCGTCCGCAGCTGGATGTCTCCGCCCACCCTGATTGCGCTGGGCACTGGGCAGGTGGGGATTCTGCTCGGCCTCGGCGACCACACCACCGCGGTGCTGGCGCTCACCCGCGCCATCGGTGTGCTGATCATCATGGTGATGGTCGGCTGGCTGCTGGTGGCCGTCTTCCGGGGCCGGTTGCATCCGATCGGCGGGCTGGGCGTCGCGCTGGGCGTGACCGTGTTGTTGTTTCCCGTCGTGCAGCCCTGGTACCTGCTGTGGGCGATCATTCCGCTGGCCGCCTGGGCGACCCGCCCGGGGTTCCGGGCGGCCGCGATCTTCATCACCCTGGTCGTCGGCATCTTCGGTCCGACGGCCAACGGCGACCGCTTCGCGCTGTTCCAGATCGTGGATGCCACCGTGGCCAGCACCGTCATCGTGCTGGTGCTCATCGCGTTGACCTACAACCGTCTGCCGTGGCGGCAGCTGCCGGCCGGCAGCGCGGCGCCCGACGACCGGCCGGTCCCGGGCGCTGCCGAGGCCCCGCGGCAGCCTGCGGCGCCGGACGCCTACGCTGATTCCACGTGACCCGAATCCCCGAAACAGTGGTACGGCTGCGCGGGGTGAGCAAGCGGTACGGCGCCAACACGGCCGTCTCCGACCTCGACCTGGACGTGCACGCCGCCGAGGTCTTCGCCCTGCTGGGCCCCAACGGGGCCGGGAAGACGACGACGGTCGAGATGTGCGAGGGTTTCGTGCGGCCGGACACCGGCACGGTGCAGGTGCTGGGCTTGGACCCGATCGCCGACAACGCCCGCCTGCGCGCCCGGATCGGGGTGATGCTGCAGGGTGGCGGCGGCTACCCCGCGGCACGCGCCGGCGAGATGCTGGGTTTGGTCGCCGCCTATGCGGCCGATCCCCTGGACCCGGCGTGGCTGTTGGACACCCTGGGGCTCACCGATGCCGCCCGCACCACCTATCGACGGCTCTCCGGCGGCCAGCAGCAGCGGCTCGCGCTGGCGTGCGCGCTGGTGGGCCGGCCCGAGCTGGTGTTCCTCGACGAGCCCACCGCGGGCCTGGACGCGCACGCCCGGCTGCTGGTCTGGGAGCTGATCGACGCGCTGCGCCGCGACGGGGTGACGGTGGTGCTCACCACCCACCAGCTCAAGGAGGCCGAGGAGCTCGCCGACCGGCTGGTCATCGTCGACCACGGCGTCACGGTCGCCGCCGGCACACCGGCCGAACTGATGCGCACCGGCGCCAAGGGCCAGTTGCGCTTCACCGCGCCGCCCCGGCTGGACCTGTCGCTGCTGGCCGCCGCCCTGCCCGAGGACTACCGGGCCACCGAGGTGACGCCGGGCGAGTACCTGGTCGAGGGCGCGGTCGATCCGCAGGTGCTGGCGACCGTCACCGCGTGGTGCGCCCAGATCGATGTGCTGCCCACCGACATGCGGGTGGAGCAGCGCAGCCTCGAGGATGTGTTCTTGGAGCTCACCGGCAGGAAGTTGCGGTCATGACCGAATCGAGCGTCTTCCCACCGGGCACCTTCGCGCCCGATCCGCGTCCCAGCTCGGTGCCGCGGATGCTGGCCGCGCAGTCCGGCCTGGAGCTCAAGCTGCTGCTGCGCAACGGCGAACAACTGCTGCTGACCATGTTCATCCCGGTCACGCTGCTGATCGGGCTCACCCTGCTGCCGCTCGGCTCGTTCGGCGACAACCGCGCCGCCACGTTCGTCCCGGTCATCATGGCGCTCGCGGTGATCTCGACGGCGTTCACCGGGCAGGCGATCGCGGTGGCGTTCGACCGCCGCTACGGTGCTTTGAAGCGGCTGGGCGCCACGCCCCTGCCGGTCTGGGGAATCGTCGCCGGCAAGTCGATGGCGGTGGTCGCCGTCGTGTTTCTGCAGTCGGTGATCTTGGGCGCCATCGGGTTCGCGCTCGGCTGGCGGCCCGCCCCGGCCGCCTTGGCGCTGGGGGCGGCGATCATCGCCCCGGGCACCGCGGGGTTCGCGGCGCTCGGCCTGCTGCTGGGCGGCACACTGCGGGCCGAGATCGTGCTCGCGGTGGCCAACCTGATGTGGTTCGTCTTCGCCGGGTTCGGCGCGCTGACCGTCGAAACCAGCATGATCCCGACGTCGGTCAAGTGGCTTTCCCGGTTGACGCCGTCGGGCGCGCTCACCGAGGCGCTTTCGCGGGCGATGGTCTTGTCGGTGGACTGGTTCGGCGTGGGCGTGCTCGCGGCCTGGGGTGTGTTGGGCGCGCTCGCCGCGCGGCGCTGGTTCCGGTTCACCTGAGCGGCCGGCCGGGCCGGGCGCGACACATAAACCACGCACACGACACGCCGGAACCCGTGTGTGTGGTTTATGTCTCGGCGAACGACGCCCGTACTACGACCCGTACTACAGCCCGTACTACAGCCCGTAGTTTTCGTTGGCTTACGATCAGGCGATGCTGATGCGGTTGGTGGACTTGCTGCCCAACCCCGGCCTGCGCGTTCAGCGGCTGGTGGCCGCCCTGGTCGTCGTGACCCAGGGCGGCATCGCCGTCACCGGCGCGATCGTGCGCGTCACCGCGTCGGGCCTGGGGTGTCCCACGTGGCCGCAGTGCTTCCCGGGCAGCTTCACCCCGGTGGCCCACGCCGAGGTGCCGCGCATCCACCAGGCGGTCGAGTTCGGCAACCGGATGGTCACCTTCGCCGTGGTCATCGTCGCGGCGCTGGCGGTGCTGGTGCTGACGCGGGCCCGCCGGCGCACCGAGATCCTGGTCTACGCGTGGCGGATGCCGGTGTCGGCGGTGGTGCAGGCGGTGGTCGGCGGCATCACCGTGCGCACCGGGCTGCTGTGGTGGACAGTGGCCCTCCACCTGCTGACGTCGATGACGAGGGTCTGGCTGGCGGTGCTGCTCTACGTCAAGGTGGGCGAGCCCGGTGGGGCAGGGCTGGTGCGGGCAGGGGTGGCCGCGCCGCTACGCGCGCTGACCGCGCTGACCGGGGTCGACCTGGCGATGGTGCTGGTCACCGGCACGCTGGTGACCGCCGCCGGCCCGCACGCGGGTGACCGCAGCCCCAGCCGGCCGGTCCCGCGGCTCAGGATTGAGGTCGCCACCCTGGTACATCTGCACTCCTCGCTGCTGGTCGCCTATCTGGCGCTGCTGGTCGGGCTGGGCTTCGGGCTGCTGGCGGTGCGCGCCGAGCGGGCCATCCTGCTGCGCCTCGGTGTGCTGCTGATCCTGGTGTGCGCGCAGGCCGCCGTCGGCACCGCGCAGTACTTCACCGGGGTGCCCGCGGCGCTGGTGGCACTGCACGTCGCGGGCGCGGCGGCGTGCACGGCGGCCACCGCGGCGCTTTGGGCCTCGATGCGAGAGCGAGCCCGGCCCGAGACGGCCCGGCGCGGTTTCCCCGGCCAGGAAGAAACTCTCGACCCGGTCGCGGGAGCCGGCGCCCAACGGCCCCAACGCCGGTGACGGCTCGATCGACTGCAACTGGCGGAACGCACGGCCCGTAGGCCCACCCGCACGTGCAGACCCGTCGCAGATTTGGAAGTCGGGAGTCGGGCGGGCCGGCTTCGGGCACGGGCATGATGGCCACATGCACGCGATCGAAGTCGTCGAAACCGGCGGCCCGGAAGTCCTGCGTTACGTCGACGCGCCCCAACCCACGCCCGGCCCCGGCGAGGTGCTGATCAGGGCCGAGGCGATCGGTGTCAACTACATTGACACCTATTACCGTTCCGGCCAGTATCGGCGCGAGCTGCCGTTCATCCCCGGCTCGGAGACGTGTGGCACCGTCGCCGAATCCGGCGCTGAGAGTTTCTGCACCGCCGATCGGGTGGTCACGGCCGCGGCGTCCGGCGGTTATGCCGAATTCTGCACAGCGCCAGCGTCATTGACCACGAAGGTGCCCGACGGCGTGAGTTCGGAGGTGGCGGCTTCCGTGTTGCTGAAGGGCCTGACCGCCCACTACCTGCTCAAGTCGGTGTATCCGGTACGGGCGGGCGAGACGGTGCTGGTGCACGCGGGCGCCGGCGGCGTCGGACTGCTGCTGACGCAGTGGGCGCGCCTGCTGGGCGCCCGGGTGATCACCACGGCCTCGACCGAGGAGAAGGCACGCAAGTCCCGGGCGGCGGGCGCTGAGGAGGTGCTCTCCTATCCCGATGACCCCGATGACCCCGCCCAGTTCTCCGAGCGGATCCGCGCGCTGACCGGCGGTGCCGGGGTGGCGGCGGTGTACGACGGCGTGGGCGCGACCACGTTCGCCGCCAGCCTGGCCAGCCTGGCCGTCCGCGGAACGCTGGCGCTGTTCGGCGCCGCCAGCGGGCCGGTCCCGCCCGTCGACCCGCAGCGGCTCAACGCCGCCGGCTCGGTGTATCTCACCCGGCCCTCGCTGGCCCACTTCGTCCGCACCGGCGACGAGTTCAGTTGGCGGGCCACCGAACTGTTCGACGCGATCGCCGCGGGCTCGATCCACGTGGAGGTCGGCGGGCGCTATCCGCTGGCCGATGCCGCGCGCGCCCACCGGGATCTTCAGGCGCGCAAGACCACGGGCTCGATCGTGCTAGAGCCCTAATCAAGCACTAATCCGAAGTTACGGCCGAGCCCGCGCCCGATTCAGAACAGCGTGGGCAGCGCGACGGCCGAGTCGATCGCCAGCGCACAAAACACCACGGCCAGGTAGTTGTTGGACTGCAGGAACAGCCGCAGCGGCTTGACCGGCTCACCCGCCCGGACCCCGGCGTAGAGCTGGTGGGCCATCGTCAGGAACCACACCCCGGCCGCGACGGCCACCGCCGCGTACAGCCAACCCGTCGCCAGCGCCAGCGCCAGCGTCGCCGCCACCGTCAACCAGGT
>JAQTVU010000400.1 GCA_028706695.1 Mycobacterium sp. | reverse complement strand
TGTCTTTGAGGGCGACGCCCGAGCGGCCGAGCTTGCGGGCCCCGGCCACCAGCGCGGCGGCGACCGAAGCCGCCGTCGGGTAGTCGAGGCCGTCGGGCGGATGGATGTTGGAGATGCAGTTGCGGTGCGCGTCGCTGCGGCCGGGCGCCGGTCGATGGGTCAGATAGATGCCCAGGCTGTCGGCGACCGTGAGGCCCGGGCGCTCCCCGATGAGCACCAGAACCGTTGCCACGCCGAGGGCTTGACCGATGTGGTCACCGAGCGCGACCCGGGCCTGGGTCGCGACCACCGGCGGGGCGATGCGGTAGCGGTCGCCGAATTCGCGCAGCAGCGCCTCGACCGTGCCGACACCGTGGTCGGTCAGGGCGCGGGGCGAGAGCCCGTCGGCGAGGACCAGACCGATGTCCGCCCCGGTTCTCGGCAGTCCCGACAGGTCGCCCGGGGTGCGGCCGAGGTCGGGCCGGCGCAGGTATTGGCCGCGCGAGGCGGCCATGCTGCACACCCGCAGCGGCCCGCCGATGGCGCCGCCGAAGTCCGCGGCGCGCAGCCGCTCGATGAGGTCGCCGACGTCGAGCGGGTCGTGCACGGCGTCGCGCGCCGCGGCGTGGGCGGCCCGCAATTCCAGGACGGGTCGGGTCGGCAGCGAGTTGCCTGCCCGTCCCAGCCCGACGCGCGCGCGGGTGGCGGCACGCAGCGGCGCCCACAGGTCGCTCATCGGCCGGTCGCCAGTTCGCGCAGGGGCGAGGTGGCGAGATCGACCGGAAGGATCCGGCCGTCGGCGTCGGCCATGCCCAGGTCCGCCAGCCAGGCCTGGAATTCGGGCGCGGGGCGCAACCCCAGCGCCTGCCGCGCGTACAGCACGTCGTGAAACGACAGGCTTTGATAGCCGAGCATGACGTCGTCGCCGCCGGGCACGGCGATGACGAAGGCGGTGCCCGCCACGCCCAACAGGGTCAGCAGCGTGTCCATGTCGTCCTGGTCGGCCTCGGCGTGGTTGGTGTAGCAGACGTCGACGCCCATGGGCAGCCCGAGGAGTTTCCCGCAGAAGTTGTCTTCGAGGCCGGCGCGGATGATCTGCTTGCCGTCGTAGAGGTACTCCGGTCCGATGAACCCGACCACGCTGTCGATCAACAACGGCTGCAGCGCCCGGGCGACCGCGTAGGCGCGCGCCTCCAGCGTCTGCTGGTCGACCGGCCGGTTGCCCGTGCCGAGGTGGGCCCCGGCCGACAGGGCCGAGCCCTGCCCGGTCTCCAGGTACATGACGTTGTCGCCGACGGTGCCGCGGTGCAGCGATCGGGCCGCCTCGTTGGCCTCCGCCAACATCGTGAGGGAGGTGCCGAACGCCGAATTGGCGGCCTCGGTGCCCGCGACCGACTGGAACACCAGGTCGACCGGCGCGCCCCGCGCGATCAGCTCCATGGTGGTGGTGACGTGGCACAGCACGCACGACTGCACGGGAATGGCGAATCGCCGGCGGACATCGTCGAGCAGGTACAGCAGGTCCGACGCCGCGGCCGGCGAGTCGGTGGCGGGATTGATGCCGACCACCGCGTCGCCGCAGCCCATCAGCAGGCCGTCGAGCATCGCCGCGGCGATGCCGCGCGGGTCGTCGGTGGGGTGGTTGGGTTGCAGCCGGGTGGCGAGCCGCCCCGGCAGTCCGATGGTGGTGCGGAATGCCGCGCTGGCCCTCGCGGCGGCGGCCACCAGGATCAGGTCCTGGTTGCGCATGATCTTCGACACCGCGGCCACCATCTCCGGGGTGAGACCCGGGGAGATGGCGGCGATCCGCGCCGCGGCGTCCTCGCGGGACGCGTTGTCCAGCAGCCAGTCCCGCAACCCGCCGACCGTCAGATGGGCGATCGGGGCGAATGCCTGGCGATCATGCCCGTCGATAATGAGCCGGGTGACGTCGTCGGTTTCGTACGGCACCACCACCTCGGTGAGAAACGACGCCAGCGGGATGTCGGCCAGCACCCAGGCGGCCGCTGCGCGTTCGGCGTCGCAGCCGGCGGCGCATCCGGCGAGCTGGTCACCGGAGCGCAACGGTGTGGCCTTGGCCAGCACGTCGACGAGCCCGTCGAAGACGTAGGTGCTCCCCGCCACGGTTTGCCGGTAGCTCATCTGGAGAACAGTAGGTCACCCTTGCCGGATGAGGCAGGATCGGCATATGGATCAGCTGTGGGTCAACCGGGCGGCCAGCTCCGAAGTGGCGGTCGCGCAGCGCCACCTCAAGCGGCTGTGGGCGCTGCCGGGCACCCAGCTGGGGGTGGTCGCCTGGCCGGCGGCGCGGCGCGACCGGTGGTTCCGCACCTGGCACTACTGGTGGCAGGCGCACTTGCTGGACTGCCTGGTCGACGCGCAGCTGCGCGGCCCCCAACCGCGGCGGCGCATCAGGATCAACCGGCAGGTCCGCACCCACCGGCTGCGCAACAAGTTCTCGTGGATCAACGACTACTACGACGACATGGCGTGGCTGGCGCTGGCCCTGGAGCGCGCCGCCCGCAGCGCCGGCGTCCAGCGCCGCCGGGCGTTGCCCAAGCTTCAGCACCAGTTCCTCGACGCGTGGGTGCCCGAAGACGGCGGCGGCATCCCGTGGCGCAAGCAGGACCAGTTCTTCAATGCCCCGGCCAACGGGCCGGCGGGAATCTTCCTCGCCCGCTACGGGGATCGGCTCAGGCGGGCCCAGCAGATGGCCGACTGGATCGACCGCACCCTGATCGACCCGGAGACGCACCTGGTGTTCGACGGCATCAAGGCCGGCTCGCTGGTCCGTGCGCAGCACACCTACTGCCAGGGTGTCGTGCTCGGGCTGGAGACTGAGCTCGCCGCACGCACCCATGACGACCGGCACCCGCCGCGGGTGCACCGCCTGATCGCCGCGGTCGGCGAGCACCTGGCGCCGTCGGGCGTGCTGCGCGGCGCCGGTGGCGGGAACGGCGGCCTGTTCGGCGGCATCGCCGCCCGCTACCTCGCGCTGGTCGCCACCACGCTGCCGGGTGACTCCGCCGAGGCCATCGCCGCCCGCGAAACCGCCCGCGCCATCGTGCTGAGCAGCGCGAAGTCGGCCTGGGACGGTAGGCAGACGGTGGACGGGCTTCCGCTGTTCGGGCCGTTCTGGGACCGCGACGCCGAGCTGCCCACCCATGCACCCCAGGCCGCCGGGCAGGCGCAGTTCGTCGAGGGCGCGGCGAACGGTTGGCAGGTCGCCGAGCGGGACCTGTCGGTGCAGCTGTCGGGCTGGATGCTGATGGAGGCGGCCTGCAGCGTCACCGCCGCGCAGGGCCGCTAGCCGTTTTCGTTGCGTACCGCCGACGTCGGCTCGGGCTCGCCGGGCTGCTTGGCGCGCCGGCGTCCCTGGTAACCGCGCCAGGCTGCGATCAACGCGGGCAGCAGCGACACCGCCAGGATGCCCAGGATGATCTTCTCCAGGTTCTGGTGGACCACCGCCACGTTGCCAAGGAAATAGCCGGCCAGGGTCGCGCCCGCACCCCAGGCGAGGCCCCCGACGATGTCGAACGCCAGGAACACCGGGTATCGCATGTAGGACACCCCGGCGATCACCGGCACGAAGGTGCGCACGAACGGCGCGAACCGGGCCAGGATAACCGCCTTGGACCCGTACTTTTCGAAGAATGCGTGCGACTCGGTGACGTAATGCTTCTTGAAGAACCGGGAATCTTCCTTCTTGAACAGCGCGGGCCCGATCCGGCGCCCGATGAAGTACCCGGTCTGGTCGCCCAGCACGGCAACGACCGCCACGCACGGCGCCAG
>JAQTVU010000399.1 GCA_028706695.1 Mycobacterium sp. | reverse complement strand
AACAGCGCCAGTGCACCGGCGTAGGACTCGGTGGTCGACTCGGCGCAGTCACGGCCAACGCGAAGATGCAGGAGCCAATCGTCAGCAGGTTGGACGGGGCGATAGGCAACATCGACCACGGTCCAGTAGCACTGGCCCGAGGGCAGTTTGACCCGAAACGCTCTGAACGTCCGCATCAGACCCGACGCTACGGTCTGCAACCCGCTGCACCAGTGAGCGACACCCCATCAGATCGTGTCGGACACCTACGTCACGGCCCCTCCGCGCAACCGTCCCCGACACCGATGGCACCCGTACAGAACGACCTCTTTCATGACGGGGTGCCTGACGATTACATTGCGCATGTTTTCGCGGTGATGCAGTCGACGGCTGCCCACACCTACCAGATCCTGACGAAGCGGCATGCCAGGATGCGGGCATTGCTCAACAGCGCTGAGTTTTGGGAAGCGGTAACCGATTTCGGGGTTGGTGTGATGCGTACCCGGCCGTCGCGTGCGCAGTTCTGGCCTGACACTGGACGCAAAAACAGGTTCCTTCCGAATGTATGGCTGGGTGTCTCCGCTGAGAATGAGACGTGGGCGCAGCGCCGGCTCTCTGCGCTCGAGGACACCCCGGCGGCGTTGCGGTTCGCGTCCTTGGAGCCGCTGCTCGGCCATGTCGATGTGCGGCCGTATGACCTGGATTGGGTGATCGTCGGTGGCGAGTCGGGGCCTGGTCATCGACCGATCGACGTCGAGTGGGTGCGCGACATCCGTGACGATTGCGTCGATGCCGGCGTGGCGTTCTTCTTCAAGCAGTGGGGTGGACGCACCCCGAAGGCCCATGGCCGCGAGCTTGACGGCCGCACGTGGGAGGAGATGCCCAAACGGATGGTTTTCCAGGACGCGTAATCGCGGTGAAGGTACATGTGAGGGAGGCAAAGGTCATGGGCGACGGCCGAGGGAGGAGCGGATGTGTTTCCGATCGCGTCGAACGTGAACGGTCGCTATCGACTGCCGTTCGTAGCGAGTGGCCACACTCGTGGCCAAGTGTGGCATCGGTAATCCGACGAAAGGTCATGGTGCGTGGTGGATATCGATTACGGCTTGGCGTTTGACTTCCTCGACGACGCCGGCCGGCCTTTGCAGCTGCGGTTCCGGCGCAACTATGCTCCGCCGGGTGACCCGCGCCTGTTTGCCGATACCGGCCAACTCATCGCCATTCTCGTTGACCGCCACCGCCCCGACGACGGCGACATCGTGGCGATCAGCAGGCCCAACGTGGAGCGGGCCCAGGTCGAGAAAGTCATCGAGAACTGGGAAAGCTGGGCCGTCCTCACTGACGACCAAGTCAATCTGAGCGAGATCCGCCGTCGTGTTCACGCCGCCGGTCTAGGCTAAGCCCCTTGGCCCGTGATGTTGTGGCCGCGGGCGCGGTCTCTGTTGTGTTTCAACGCGGTTCGATGACGTAGCCGAGAGTCGCCGCGCATGTGGGGCACAGCGTTTTGCGCCAGTGATTGCGTGTGTGGAGAACGCCGGGTTTGCCGCAGCGTTCGCACGTGATGGCAGAGGCGCGTTGCGCGTCGCTGATGGCGCCTTTGAATCCGTCCCGCAGTTTGGTGCGCAGTTCGGTGCTGGGTTCGCAGTAGTAGCGTAGGGTGCCGAATTTCTCTTTGACTTGGTGCACAACGTAGTTGGGGTCGAGTGAGGCGAGGCGAGCGTCGAGTGAGGCGATGATCGGGTACCAGCCGGCGTCGTGGCTGATCCATCGTCCCCATCCGTCGGGGATTCTGCGCAGGATCTGTTCCAGTGCCGCGGTATAGGGGCCGGCGTCAGCCGGGATGAGCAGGGCGTTGGCGATCAATTGCGGGTCGATGTCTGAAGAGGCGAGACGGTTGAGTGCAGCGTGGATGTCCTCCTCGGTCGCGATGCCGTTGCGGATGCGGTCGGCCATGTCGTCGAGGTCTGAGGTTATGGCCTGCCAGCGTATCTTCTGAGCGTCGGTGAGCTCGGGGATCTCGTTGTGCTCGTTGGTCATAGGTACATGCCGTCAGGGGCGGCAGCGCGGTAGCGGCCGGTGCCGACTTCATCCAAAAGGGCGGCGGTGCTGAGGTGTCCGCCGGTCAGGATAGCGCGGCGCACGATTTCGCGTAGGTCGCTGCCGCTGGTGTTCTCGGGCAGCGCGGCAGCCACCGCGGTGGTGTCCACGGTGTGGGCGTCGGGCAGGTTGTGCACGAGGGCGGACAGGATCCGGGCGGCGTCGGGGCGGGTGGGGTAGCCGACCTCGACGATGGAGTCGAACCGCCCAGTGCGGATGGCGGCTTTGTCGAGGGTGGCGGCGTCGTTGGTGGAGGCCAGCGTCAGGATGCGGGCAGTAGGCGCAATATCCATGGCCTGCAACAGCTCCGATAGCCCAGCACCGCTGGTCTTGCGGTCGTGGCACCACAGGTCGACGTCTTCGAGCACCAGCAGCACCGGGCCGCCGAGGCGCTGGGCCTCGTGCACAACGGCGCTCAGCAATTGGGCGCCGGCTTTGGCTTCGACGTAGATGACGGTGAATTCTCCCACGACCTCGCGGGCCACCACCGCGCTGACCGCCGACTTGCCGGTACCCGGCGGGCCGCACAGCAGCACTCCACGCCGCGCCCCCAAGCTGTGAGTGTTGAGCAGGGTATGGTGCTCGCGCACCGCGCTGAGGCCGAGATCGAGCTCGGACCATACCTGTTCGCCGACGACGACAGTGTCCCGAGTGACCGTCGAGGGCAGATCGATGACAGTCAACGTCAGCCCGAGGCCGGCGGCGAAGGTGGCGCGCACCGCGCGACCACGATACGGGTTGAGGTCTGTGGCGCGCTCGGCGAGCTGCTCGAGCACCGCGCGGGCGTCGTCTTGGTGCTCTGGCGTCACGTAGGCGCTGATTTTGGGTGACCGTAGGTGGCCCATGCGTGCGTCGAGGCTGATTACGCAGCTGGTGTCCTTGAGCAGCGTGCCGTCGGGAAAGTGCACCCGCAGACACAGCGGGTGGCGGTAGTGCTGCTCGCCGACCTGGGTCTGCGACCATTTCGGTGGGTCGGCGTATTCGTCGGGACCGATTTGGCACAGGTGTGAGTGCTTGTCGATCCATTCGGCGAGCGCCAGTGCGAATGTCAGCCGCGATACCGAGTTGAGGTCGCGTTGTTCCTCGAGCAGCTGTGCCGTGTTGGCCACCCCGAGGCAGCGGGCAGTGAAGGTGTCGGCTCTCTCCGGGCGGCTGGTGCTGGTTTGCGCGCTGACGCCGAGGAGGAGCTCACCGAGTGCGCGCAGGGTGGGGCGCATATCGTTATCGAGGTTGGCCAGCCATTCGGTGACATTGGTGATTGGTGCGCGGCCGGAGGGATCGCCGTGGGCGGCTGCCGCGGTCGGATCGTTGTTGGTCAGATTCATCGCCTCGTCGCCATTTTCGGAAACACGGTAGCCGCGCGCTGAATCGCAACTGGGCGATCGCCGGCGAGGTCAAGTATGCGGGCGTGGATGGCGGGGGTTCAGGCCCAACACGAATCCGGGCGCCTAAGTTTTCGAGTGGTTCGCCGCTGGCGGGGCTGGCGGTTGGTGAGGGGGCCGAATGCGGTCAGCGGGAAACTGCGTGATGATCAGCATTTCTCGTACTGGTGGCACAGCTCGGCTTCGAGTGGCTCACCGGGATGGGTCTGTGGGGGGCCAGCCGCTGTGGTGCAGCCGCCGATGGTGACGGTGAGGTCTCGCTCGATGACAGTGCCGCCCGGCTCTTCGACGTGCGCGTTGAGGGTGAACAGTGCAGGGCCG
>JAQTVU010000398.1 GCA_028706695.1 Mycobacterium sp. | reverse complement strand
TCCTCGCTGGCCAATGGCGGGCGGCCATACCCGGAGGCGTTCATGACGCGCTACGACGGCAAGGTCCCCAACCAGGGCATCGGCGCGGAGATGATCGCCGAGCGGTGGGGGCTCAGCCGCGCCGCGCTCGATGAGTTCTCCCTGGGCTCACACGAAAAGGCCGCGGCGGCACAAGATTCCGGCGCGTTCGATGACCAGATCGTGGGTATCACGGACCGGGACGGCAACGTCGTTGTCAAGGATGAGGGTATCCGCCGCGGCACCCCGATGGAGAAGATGGCGTCGCTGAAGCCAGCCTTCAAGGAAGACGGGGTCATCCACGCGGGCAACTCCTCGCAGATCTCCGACGGCGCGGCGGCCCTGCTGGTCATGTCGGCCGAGAAGGCCAAGCAGTTGAAGCTCAACCCGATCGCCAAGGTGCACACCGCGACACTGGCCGGGGCCGACCCGGTGATCATGCTGACCGCACCCATCGCGGCGACCCAGAAGGTGCTCAAGAAATCCGGGTTGAGCATCGCCGAGATCGGCGCCTACGAGGTCAACGAGGCGTTCGCCCCGGTCCCCATGGCGTGGCTGAAGGACGTCGGCGCCGACGAGAACAAGCTCAACCCCAACGGCGGTGCCATCGCGCTGGGCCACCCGCTCGGCGGCTCGGGGGCGCGGTTGATGACGACGCTGCTACATCACATGCGCGACAACGGGATTCGCTACGGGTTACAGACGATGTGCGAGGGGGGCGGTCAGGCCAACGCCACCATCGTGGAGCTGCTGTGACGGGCGTCGGCGCCGGTGCGCCGGGCGCGCTGTCCGAGCGTCGCGGCAACGTCATGGTCATCACGATCAACCGGCCCGAAGCCCGCAACGCCGTCAACGGCGCCGTGAGCGTCGGCGTCGGGAATGCGCTGGAAGCGGCGCAACACGACCCCGACGTGCGCGCCGTGGTGATCACCGGTTCCGGTGACAAGTCGTTCTGCGCGGGGGCCGATCTCAAGGCCCTTTCGCGCCGGGAGAACATCTACCATCCAGACCGCCCCGAGTGGGGCTTCGCCGGCTACGTGCGCCACTTCATCGACAAGCCCACCATCGCCGCAGTCAATGGCGCCGCGCTGGGCGGGGGCACCGAGCTGGCGCTGGCCAGCGACCTGGTGGTGGCCGACGAGCGGGCCACCTTCGGGCTGCCGGAGGTCAAACGCGGGCTGATCGCGGGGGCCGGCGGCGTTTTCCGGATCGTCCAGCAGCTGCCCCGAAAAGTGGCGCTGGAGTTGCTCTTCACCGGCGAGCCGATCACCGCTTCGGAAGCATTGAAGTGGGGCCTGATCAATCGGGTCGTCGAGGCGGGCGCGGTGCTGGACGCCGCGCTCGCGCTGGCGGCGCGGATCACCGCCAACGCGCCGCTGTCGGTGCAAGCCAGCAAACGCATCGCCTGCGGCGTCGACGACGGGGTCGTCACCGACGACGAAGCGGGCTGGGCACGCACCATCCGCGAGTTCGGCGCCCTGCTCAAAACCGAGGACGCCAAGGAGGGGCCGTTGGCGTTCGCCGAGAAGTGGCAACCGGTCTGGAAGGCGCGCTGAGCAGGCTCAGCGCGCCAGGATGTTGACCCCACGCTCGAAGACGGCGGGTAGCAGTGTGCACGCCGGAACGATCATGCGGCGAGCCGCGGCGGGTGTGCTGGCCAGCACGAGCGCACGGGTCATCAGCCGGTAATCACGCGTGACCCGCTGCCATGCAGCCTCATACGACAACGGTGCGTCATCGGCGACGGCGTCGATCGCCGCGGCTGCCTGCTTGACGGCCAAGCTGATGCCTTCGCCGGTCGATGCGTCCTCGTAGCCAGCCGCGTCACCGACCAACAGCACCCGTCCCGCGACCCGGCGGGATACCACCTGGCGCAGCGGCCCGCAGCCGCGTGCCGGGCCGTGCCCGGCACCCGCCAGGCGTCGGGCCAGGTGCGGGAACCAGCCCAGGTCCGGACGTCCGCGCGACAGGATCGCCACACCCACCAGATCCGGCTCCACCGGCGTCACGTACGCCTCACCCCAACGCGACCAATGCACCTCGACGAACTCCGACCACACCGGCACCCGGTAGTGCCGGCGCACGCCGTAGCGCCGCGGCGTGCCCGCCGTCGCGGCGATGCCCACGGCACGCCGCACTTGCGAATGCAGTCCGTCGGCCGCCACCAGCCATTTCGCGCGCACGCCGGCGGCTCCCACCCCGTGCCGATCCTGCTCGACGGCGGTCACCCGCGCCGGAATCCATTCGGTATCTTGCTGTTTGGCCCGGGCCGCCAACGCCGCGTGCAGCGTCGTGCGCCGCACACCGCGGCCCGGCCCGCCGCGAAACCACGCCTGGGCCCGCCGATGTTCGCTCAGGTAGGCGATGCCGTGAAACGGCATGCCGGCCGGATCCACACCGAGCGTGGTGAGCTCGGACAACGCACCCGGCATCAGGCCTTCGCCGCACGCCTTGTCGATGGGGCTGTCCCGTGGATCCGCCACGATCACCGAAAGGCCGTGCCGACGAGCGTGCAAGGCCGCGGCCAGTCCACCCGGACCCCCACCGACAACCAGCACGTCGGCGTCGTAGTCGATCACGTATAGCCCAACGCGGAGTTCTCCACGCGCACCCGCACCTTCAGCAGCATCGCGTTGACCAGCGTGAAGATCGCCGCGGTCAACCATGCCGTGTGCACCAGTGGCAAGGCAAGCCCTTCAGCCACCACCGCAACATAGTTGGGGTGGTGCAGCCACCGGTAGGGGCCCTCACGCACCAGCGGCGCGTCCGGCAACACGATGACCCGGGTGTTCCACCGCGGACCCAGCGTGGTGATGCACCACCAGCGCAGTCCCTGGCTCAGCGCCACCACGCCCAGCATCGGCCAACCCAGCCACCCGATGAACGGGCGATGCAGCGCCCACGGCTCGACGACGCAGCCCACCAGCAGTGCGCTGTGGAGGACCACCATCACGACGTAGTGCGGGCGGCCGAACTCCTTGCCGCCCCGGGCAAAGGACCATTGTGCGTTGCGTTTGGACACGAACAGCTCTACCAGCCGTTCGAGTGCGACCGCCAGGATCAGTAGGTAATACATGTCTCCACTATCTCTTGGCGCACCTGTCGGCGTATCTCTTCCCGCGTATCTCTTGGCGCGTCGGCGTGGCACTGCCGGCGGCGCTGGGTGCAGGTGCTGGGCACTAGGGTTGTCAGACATGCGGATTCTGGTCACAGGCGCCACCGGATATGTGGGATCGCGGCTGGTAACGGAGTTGCTGGCCAACCAGCACCAGGTCCTTGCCGCCACGCGCACGCCCAGGCGTCTCGAGCGTCTGGGCTGGTTCGACCGTGTCACGCCCGTCGCCCTCGACGCATCCGATCGCGAGTCGGTGCGTTCGGCATTCGCCCACCACCGAGACACCGCCGGCCCGATCGACCTGGTGTATTACCTGATCCACGCCATCGGACAGCGCGGCTTCCGCGACGCCGACAGGGCCGCGGCGGCGAACGTCGCGGCCGCGGCCAAAAACGCCGGCGTGCGGCGCATCGTCTACCTGGGTGGGTTCGTTCCCGCCGGTGACGCCCTGTCGGAGCACCTGGCCAGCCGCGCCGAGGTGGCCCAAGCCCTGGCTGTCGAGGGCGGGCCGGAGCTGGTGTGGCTGGGCGCGGCGATCATCGTCGGCGCGGGTTCGACGTCGTTCGAGATGATCCGCTACGTCGGTGACTGGTTCCCGGTGCTGCCGATGCCGAGCTGGATGGACAATCCGATCGACCCGATCTCCATCCGC
>JAQTVU010000397.1 GCA_028706695.1 Mycobacterium sp. | reverse complement strand
CCCGCGATTCCGGTCTGTGGGACGGGTGACGGCGGTGACGCGTCAGTGCCGAGGCGTCCACGGCGCGACTGCTTCGACTACTGAAGCGGTGCGGCGGTCGGTTTGACCGGCGCCGGGAGCGCGGTCGCGCCCATCAGGTAGCGGTCCACGGCCGCCGCCGCGGCCCTGCCCTCGGCTATCGCCCACACGATCAGGGACTGGCCCCGGCCCATGTCCCCGGCGACGTAGACGCCGGGAACGGAGGTGTCGAAATCGGCGCCCCGGGCGACGTTGCCGCGCTCGGTGAGCTTGACCCCGAGGTCGGTCAGCAACCCGGAGCGCTCCGGGCCGACGAATCCCATCGCCAGCAACACCAGATCGGCCTTGAGCTCGAAATCGGAGCCCTCCACCTTGGCGAGCTTGCCGTCGCGCTTCGTGACCTCGTGCGCCCGGAGCGCCGTCACACGTCCGTCCTTGCCGACGAAGCGCTCGGTGTTCACCGAGAACACCCGCTCGCCGCCTTCTTCGTGCGCCGCGGCCACCCGGTACATCAGCGGGTAGGTCGGCCAGGGAGTGGACGGGGAGCGGGTCTCCGGCGGCCGCGGCATGATCTCGAACTGGTGCACCGAGACGGCGCCCTGCCGGTGCACGGTGCCCAGGCAGTCCGCGCCGGTGTCGCCGCCGCCGATGATGACGACATGCTTGCCCTTGGCGGTGATCGACGGCTGGCCGTCCGGCCCGACGCCGTCGCCTTCCTGCACCCGGTTGGCCAACGGCAAAAACTCCATCGCCTGGTGGATGCCGTCCAGCTCTCGGCCGGGAACCGGCAGGTCGCGCCAGGCGGTGGCCCCGCCGGCCAGCACCACCGCGTCGAAGCCGGCGCGCAGCTGCTCGGCGCCGATGTCAACGCCGACGTTGACGCCGGCGCGGAACTCGGTTCCCTCGGCGGCCATTTGATCCAGCCGCCGGTTGAGGAAGCGCTTTTCCATCTTGAATTCCGGGATGCCGTAACGCAGCAGCCCGCCGATGCGATCGGCACGCTCGAAGACGGTGACGCTGTGACCGGCGCGGGTGAGCTGCTGGGCCGCGGCCAGACCCGCCGGCCCCGAGCCCACCACGGCGACCTTCTTGCCGGTCAGCGTGTCCGGAGGCAACGGCCGAACCCAGCCCTCGTCGAAGGCCTTGTCGATGATCTCCAGCTCGATCTGCTTGATGGTGACCGGATCCTGGTTGATGCCGAGCACACACGCCGGTTCGCACGGTGCCGGGCACAATCTCCCGGTGAAGTCAGGGAAGTTGTTGGTGGCGTGCAGCCGCTCGATGGCGTCGCGCCACCGGTCCCTGCGCACCAGGTCGTTCCACTCCGGGATCAGGTTGCCCAGCGGACACCCGTGGTGGCAGAACGGAATCCCGCAGTCCATGCAGCGGGTCGCCTGCTCGCGCAAGGTCTCGTTGTCGAAGTCCTCGTAGACCTCTTGCCAGTCGCGCAACCGCAGCGGAACGGGCCGGCGTTTCGGCAGGTCCCGATGCGTGAATTTCATGAAACCCGTCGAGTCAGCCATGCGCGGCCGCCATGATCGCCTTGTCGACGTCCACCCCGGCGCGTTTCGCCTCGGCGATCGCCTGCAGCACCCGCTTGTAGTCGCGCGGCATCACCTTCGCGAAATGCCGGCGCTGTCCCGGCCAGTCGGCCAGGATCCGCTGGCCCACAGCGGAATCGGTCGCGTCGACGTGCGCCTGGATCATGCCGTGCAGCCACGCCGTGTCGTCGGCGTCGAGGGTCTCCAGTTCGACCATCTCGGCGTTGAGGTTCAGCGGCAACTGACCGTCCGGGTCGTAGACGTAGGCGACCCCGCCGGACATGCCCGCCGCGAAGTTGCGGCCGGTGGGCCCCAGGACGACGACCTTGCCGCCGGTCATGTACTCGCAACCGTGATCGCCCACGCCTTCCACCACGGCGTGGGCCCCGGAGTTACGGACGGCGAAACGCTCGCCGACCAGCCCGCGCAAGTAGGCCTCCCCGCCGGTGGCACCGAACAGAATCACGTTGCCGCCGATGATGTTGTGCTCGGCGACGTAATCCCGCGGCGCGTTGTCCGAGGGCCGCACCACGATTCGGCCGCCGGACAACCCCTTGCCGACGTAGTCGTTGGCGTCGCCGTAGACCCGTAGGGTGATCCCGCGCGGAACAAAGGCTCCGAAGCTGTTACCCGCCGACCCGTCGAAGGTGATGTCGATGGTTCCGTCCGGCAGGCCCTGGCCGCCATAGGCCTTGGTCACCTCGTGGCCCAGCATGGTGCCCACCGTGCGGTTGACGTTGCTGATCGTGGTGGAAAACCGCACCCGCGTACCCGAATCCAGGGCCTCGCGGCTCATCGCGATCAGCTGCTGGTCGAGCGCCTTGTCCAGGCCGTGGTCCTGCCGCGAGCTGCAGTACAGGTCCTGGTTCATGAACGCCGACTCCGGTTCGTGCAGCACCGGGGTCAGGTCCAGCCGATGCGCCTTCCAGTGCGCCCGCGCCAGCGTGGTGTCGAGCGCGCCGACCTGCCCGACCGCCTCGTTAAGGGTGCGGAAGCCCAACTGCGCCAGGTATTCCCGCACCTCTTCGGCGATGAACATGAAGAAGTTCTCGACGAACTCCGGCTTGCCGGTGAAGCGCTCGCGCAGCAACGGATTCTGGGTGGCCACACCGACCGGGCAGGTGTCCAGGTGGCACACCCGCATCATGATGCAGCCGGACACCACCAGCGGCGCGGTGGCGAAGCCGAACTCCTCGGCGCCCAGCAGCGCCGCGATCATCACGTCCCGGCCGGTTTTGAGCTGACCGTCGACCTGGACCACGATCCGGTCGCGCAATCCGTTGAGCAGCAACGTCTGCTGCGTCTCGGCCAGACCCAGCTCCCACGGGGCGCCGGCATGCTTCATGGAGGTCAGCGGCGTCGCGCCGGTGCCGCCGTCGTGACCGGAGATCAGGACCACGTCGGCGTGCGCCTTGGAAACACCGGCCGCGACCGTACCCACGCCGTTCTCCGACACCAGCTTGACGTGCACGCGCGCCGACGGGTTGGCGTTTTTCAGGTCGTGGATCAGCTGCGCCAGGTCCTCGATGGAGTAGATGTCGTGGTGCGGCGGCGGGGAGATCAGGCCCACTCCAGGGGTGGAGTGCCGCACCTCGGCGACCCACGGGTACACCTTGTGACCCGGAAGTTGGCCGCCCTCACCGGGTTTGGCGCCCTGGGCCATCTTGATCTGGATGTCGGTGCAGTTGGTCAGGTAGTGCGACGTGACGCCGAAGCGCGCGGAGGCGACCTGCTTGATGGCGCTGCGCCGCCAGTCCCCGTTAGGGTCGCGGTCGAATCGCTTGACGTTCTCCCCGCCCTCGCCGCAGTTGGACCGCGCGCCCAGCCGGTTCATCGCGATGGCGAGCGTCTCGTGCGCCTCGGCGGAGATCGAGCCGTAGCTCATCGCCCCGGTGGAGAAGCGTTTGACGATTTCGCTGGCGGGTTCCACCTCGTCCAGCGGGACCGGGGCGCGCACGTCCCCGCGGAATTTGAGCAGGCCGCGCAGCGAGGCCATCCGCTCGCTCTGGTCGTCGACCAGCCGCGTGTACTCCTTGAACACCTGATACTGGCCGGTGCGCGTGGAGTGCTGCAGCTTGAAGACGGTCTCGGGGTTGAACAGGTGATACTCGCCCTCGCGGCGCCACTGGTATTCACCGCCCACCTCAAGCTCGCGGTGGGCGCGCTCCCGGGGCCGGTTGAGGTAGGCCAGCCGGTGCCGGGCGGCGACGTCGGCGGCGATGTCGTCG
>JAQTVU010000396.1 GCA_028706695.1 Mycobacterium sp. | reverse complement strand
AGCCGCCGCGCCGCCCCAGACCATCCACCGCACCTGCACCCCGGTGTCTTGCGGCATGGCCAGGCGGGCAAACGGCGTGTAGCTGCCGGCGATGAACACGAAGATCATCGAATGGTCCAGCCGCTTCATCCGCATGCGGGCGACCGGCGAAGTCCAGTTCACCCGGTGGTAGGTGGCGCTGACCGCGAACATCGCCACCGTGGCCGCGGCATAGACCAGCGTGGAGTGGCCGGCCCGCGGCGAGGCGAGCGCCCACGACAACGACACCAGGGTTGCGCCGGTGATGATCGCCAGCCACGCCGAGTAGAAGTGAATCCAGCCGCGCATCCGCGGCTTGGTCAGGACCTGGGCGGTATCTTCGACGAACCGTTCGACGGTGTTGCAGAGTGCGATCGGCTCCAAGTCGGGCCTGGGATTGACGGACGTGTCGGTCTGGCTTCTCATGTCTCCTGTTGCCTTGTCTTCCAGGTTGTGGATGGCCAGGGCGTTGTTACCGAACTCCACAGTAGTCGCGAGCGATCACACCGCGGTCTCGGAAGTGCGGGGATCTGGCCGGGAAACAGGGCCGTAACGCGCTGTCGCGACAGTAGGGTGTCTTCGTGGAGATCATCCCGCCCCAGCTTAAGGAACCGCTGTACAAGGTCTATGAGCTGCGTCTGAGGCAGGAGCTGATCTCTTCGAAATCGGAGCTGCCCCGTCACATCGCAGTGTTGTGCGACGGCAACCGGCGGTGGGCCCGCGACGCGGGCTACGACGACGTCAGCTACGGCTACCGGATGGGCGCGGTCAAGATCGCCGAGATGTTGCGCTGGTGCCAGGAGGCCGGCATCGAGATGACCACGGTGTACCTGCTGTCCACCGAGAACCTGCAACGCGATCCCGACGAGCTGGCCGGGCTCATCGAGATCATCACCGACGTCGTCGAGGAGATCTGCGCGCCGGACAACCGGTGGAGTGTGCGCACCGTCGGGGACCTGGAGCTGCTCGGCGAGGAACCGGCCCGCCGGTTGCGGGGCGCGGTGGATTCCACGCCGGCCGTCGCGCCGTTCCACGTCAACGTCGCCGTGGGCTACGGCGGTCGGCGCGAGATCGTCGATGCCGTACGCGCGTTGCTGGGCAAGGCGCTCGCAAACGGCGCGACCGCCGAAGAGCTCATCGAGGCGGTGAGCGTCGAGGGCATCTCGGAGAACCTCTACACCTCCGGGCAGCCCGACCCGGACCTGGTGATCCGCACGTCGGGCGAGCAGCGGCTCTCCGGGTTCCTGCTGTGGCAGAGCGCGTATTCGGAGATGTGGTTCACCGAGGCGCACTGGCCGGCGTTCCGCCGCGTCGATTTTCTGCGGGCGCTGCGTGACTACAGCCGGCGGCATCGCCGGTACGGCAAATAGCGGTCGTCGGCCGATCTGCGTCACCTGCTCAGCGTTCGTGACCACCCGACTTACCGGCGGCGCGGCCCCGGGCCGGCTACAGCTTGCGCAGGCGCAGCCGGTTGATGGAGTGGTCGGCGTCCTTGCGCAGCACCAAGGTGGCGCGAGGCCGGGTCGGCAAGATGTTCTCGACCAGGTTGGGCCGGTTGATCGACCGCCAGATCTCGCGCGCGGCGGCGATGGCCTTCGTGTCGTTCAGCGCGGCGTAGTGGTGGAAATGCGATTCGGGGTCGGCGAACGCGGTGCTGCGCATGGCCAGGAACCGCGAGATGTACCACTGCTCGATGTCCTCGATGCGGGCGTCCACATACAGCGAGAAGTCGAACAGGTCCGACACCATCAGGGTCGGTCCGGTCTGCAGCACGTTGAGTCCCTCGAGGATCAGGATGTCGGGATGGCGGACCACTTGCCTGGCCCCGGGGATGATGTCGTAGCGCAGGTGGGAATACACCGGCGCGCACGCGTACTCGGAACCCGATTTCACCGAGGTGACGAACCGCATCAGCGCACGCCGGTTGTAGCTTTCGGGAAAGCCTTTGCGGTGCATCAGGTTTCGGCGCTCCAGCTCGGCATTGGGGTACAGGAATCCATCGGTGGTGACAAGGTCCACCCGCGGGTGGTGATCCCAGCGGGCCAGCAGCGCCTTGAGCACGCGGGCCGTCGTCGACTTGCCGACCGCCACGCTGCCGGCCACCCCGATGATGAACGGCACCGGCCGGTCCGGATTTTGTCGAGGCTCGCCGAGAAACTCCGCGGTCGCGGCAAACAACCCCTGGCGGGCGGCGACCTGCAGGTGAATGAGCCGGGCCAGCGGCAGGTACACCTCTTCGACCTCGAGCAGGTCGATCTGCTCGCCCAGGCCGCGCAGGCCCACCAGTTCCGCTTCGGTGAGGGCCAGCGGCGTCGACATGCGAAGCGCGCGCCATTGCTTTCGGTCGAACTCCACGTAGGGACTCGGCTCGCTAAGCCGCGGCATAGCGCCAGTCTTGCAGGGACATATGCGCGCCCATCGGCATGGGCAGGCGAAAATCCGGCTGTGCTCCGCGGAGGCCTGTGCGGCAGCCCTCAGTGCAACCGGCCCGCTGGGCGGACTGACCTCGGACTGACCTCGGACTGACCTTGGACTGACCTCAGACGGGTCTCAGCTGGCCCGGACTGGTTCGAATTGGCTCTGGACCGACCCTAGACTGGCTACCGTGACTGCTGCACCTGACGCCCGTACCACGATCCCCGGCGCCGCTTCGGTGATGTCCGCCCCGCTCGCCGAGGTCGACCCCGACATCGCCGAGTTGCTGGACAAGGAACTGCACCGGCAACGCGACACCCTCGAGATGATCGCGTCGGAGAATTTCGTGCCGCGTTCGGTGTTGCAGGCCCAGGGCAGCGTGCTGACCAACAAGTACGCCGAGGGGTTGCCGGGCCGCCGGTACTACGGGGGCTGCGAGTACGTCGACGCCGTGGAGAACGTCGCGCGGGACCGGGCCAAGGCCCTGTTCGGTGCCGAGTTCGCCAATGTCCAGCCCCATTCGGGCGCCCAGGCCAACGCCGCGGTGCTGCACGCGCTGATGACGCCGGGGGAGCGGCTGCTCGGTCTGGACCTGGCGAACGGCGGCCACCTCACCCACGGCATGAAGCTGAACTTCTCCGGCCGGCTCTATGAGACCGGCTTCTACGGGGTCGACCCGACGACGCATCGGATCGACATGGAGGCGGTGCGCGCCAAGGCGCTCGCGTTCCGCCCGAAGGTCCTCATCGCGGGCTGGTCGGCGTATCCGCGGACCCTTGACTTCCCGGCGTTCCGCTCGATCGCCGACGAGGTCGGCGCCAAGCTCTGGGTGGACATGGCGCATTTCGCCGGCCTGGTGGCCGTGGGATTGCATCCCTCGCCGGTGCCGCACTCCGATGTGGTCTCCACGACCGTGCACAAGACCCTCGGCGGCGCCCGGTCCGGGATGATCCTGGGCAAGCAGCACTACGCGAAGGCGATCAACTCGGCGGTGTTCCCCGGTCAGCAGGGCGGCCCGCTCATGCACGTCATCGCCGGCAAAGCCGTCGCCCTCAAGATCGCCGGCACACCCGAGTTCGCCGACCGTCAGCGGCGTACGCTCTCCGGCGCACGCATCGTCGCCGAGCGGCTGCTAGCCCCCGACGTCGCCAAGGCCGGCGTGTCGGTGGTGAGCGGGGGCACCGATGTCCACCTGGTGCTGGTCGACCTGCGCGACTCCGAGCTCGACGGCAAGACCGCCGAGGACCTGCTCCACGACATCGGCATCACCGTCAACCGCAACGCGGTGCCCAATGACCCGCGCCCCCCGATGGTGACGTCGGGATTGCGGATCGGCACACCGGCGCTGGCCACCCG
>JAQTVU010000395.1 GCA_028706695.1 Mycobacterium sp. | reverse complement strand
GGTAGCGGTCCAGGCGCACCCGCCCGGTCTCGTGGTCGATCTCGTATTTGTTCCGTTGACCTTTCACGATCTCGATGGTCACGTCGAATTCCACCGTGCTGGCTCCTTGTCCTTTAGGTTGTCGTCTATATTTTGGTGAGTTGCGTCGCGTGTCCACCCTATTCGACTATCCTGCTGGCCCGTTCGGCAGAATGGGCTCAGACAGTCAGGAGAGTGATGGGTCCAACTCGCCGGCAAAAATCCCCGCATGTGCTGATCGGGTTGGCCGTGCTGGCGTTCGTCGCCGCAGTGGTGGGGGCGGCGACTTTCTTCACCAGCACCGGGCACAGCGCCGGCGGGGTGCGTCCCACCGTGCCGCCGCCGCATCCGCCCACGGCGAAGCCGGCATTGCTCCCGGTCAGCGACACCGCCGAGATGCCAAGCGCCGCCGGGGTGGCGGCCGCGCTGGCGGCCGTGGCGGCCGATCCCAACCTCGGACAGCTGGGAGCCCGGGTCACCGACGCGATCAGCGGCAAAGAACTGTGGCAGGTGGGCGACGACGTGCCGTTGGTACCGGCGTCCACCAACACGGTGCTGACCTCGGCGGCGGCGTTGCTGACGCTGGACCGGCAAGCCCGTATCAACACGCGGGTGGTGGCCGGCGGTCAGAGCGCGCAGGGACCGGTCGTGCTGGTCGGCGCCGGGGATTCGACGCTCTCGGCGGCCCCGCCCGGGGTGGCGACCTGGTACCGGGACGCCCCGCGCATCAGCGACCTGGTTGAGCAGATTCACCGCAGCGGCGTCACGGCGACCGCGGTGCTGGTGGACACGTCGGCCTACAGCGGTCCCACCATGGCCGAGGGCTGGGACCCCGCCGACGTCGACAACGGCGACATCGCGCCGATCGAGCCGGCGATGATCGACGGCGGACGCATCCAGCCGACCACGGTGAACTCGCGGCGGTCGCGGACCCCCGCGCTGGACGCGGGGCGGGAGCTGGCCAAGGCCTTGGGCCTGGACCCCGCCGCGGTGAAAATCGCCAAGGCGCCGTCGGGGGCGCGGCAGCTGGCCGTCGTGCAGTCGGCGCCGTTGGTCGAGCGGCTGGCGCAGATGATGAACGCCTCCGACAACGTCATGGCCGAGTGCATCGGGCGGGAGGTGGCGGCCGCGACCAACCGGCCGCAGAGCTTCGCCGGCGCCGTCGACGCGGTGCTCAACCGGCTGAACTCCGCGCACGTCGACACCACCGCCGCCACGCTGAAGGATTCCAGCGGGCTCTCCGTCGATGACCGGCTGACGGCCAGGACGCTCGACGGCACGATGCAGGCGGCCGCCGGGCCGGATCAGCCCGCGCTGCGGGCACTGCTCGATCTGCTGCCGATCGCCGCCGGCAGCGGGACGCTGGGCGATCGCTTCGTGGACACGGCCAGTGACCAGGGGCCGGCCGGCTGGCTGCGCGCCAAGACCGGATCGCTGACCGCCATCGATACGCTGGTCGGGGCGCTCACCGACCGCAGCGGCCGGGTGCTCACGTTCGCGTTCCTGTCCAACGGTGCGGGTCCCAATGGCCGCAACGCGATGGACGCGCTGGCCACCAAGCTGTGGTTCTGCGGGTGCGCGACATGACGGCGCCCCCCGAGCTGACGCTCGGCAGCGCCGTCGACTGGGAGTTCGCGGCGACCGTCGGCCAGCGGCTGGCCCGGCCGGGTCCGCCGTTCAGCGACTACACCCGGCGCCAGGTGGTCGACGAGTTGACGGGCGCGGCCGCCAAGGCCGAGCCGCCGGTGCGCGACGTCACCGGTCTGGTGCCCAACGGCGCGGTGCCGGCGGCCCGCGTCGTCGACCGCCCGGAGTGGGTGCGAGCGGCGGCCGAGTCGATGCGGGTGATGACCAACGGCACCGAGAAGCCGCGGGGATTCTTGACCGGCCGCGTCACCGGCGCGCAGACCGGCGCGGTGCTGGCCTTCGTGTCTTCGGGGATCCTCGGCCAGTACGACCCGTTCGCCGCCGCGAAGGCGGGCTGCCTGCTGCTGGTGTATCCGAACGTCATCGCCGTCGAGCGCCAGTTGCGCATCGAGCCCTCCGAGTTCCGGTTGTGGGTGTGCCTGCATGAGGTCACCCACCGGGTGCAGTTCACCGCCACCCCGTGGCTGGCCGATTACATGTCCGAGTCGCTGGGGCGGCTGACGCAGGGCGCCGCCGATGACGTCGGGCAGGTGGCGAGCCGGCTGGCCGACTACGTCCGCAGCCGCGGCGACAACACGTCCGGGGCGGAAGGCGGCCCCGGGGGCATACTCGGCCTGGTCCGCGCCCTGCAGTCAGAGCCGCAGCGCCAGGCCCTGGACAAGTTGCTGGTGCTGGGCACGCTGCTGGAGGGTCACGCTGACCACGTGATGGATGCCGTCGGGCCCGTGGTGGTGCCGTCGGTAGCCACCATCCGCCGCCGATTCGACGAGCGGCGCCATCGCAAGCAGCCGCCGCTGCAGCGCCTGCTGCGCGCCCTGCTCGGGCTCGACGCCAAGCTCAACCAGTACACCCGCGGCAAGTCGTTCGTCGACCAGGTGGTGAATCGGGTGGGGATGCAGCGGTTCAACGCCGTGTGGTCGGCGCCCGAGACGCTGCCGTTGCCAGCCGAGATCGACAACCCGCAGCGATGGATCGACAGGGTGCTGTAGGGCAGCTGCGCGCGGCCGTCGAGGCGTTTGCCGACACCTATGCCCCGACCGCCCGGCAATGGTGTGTGGCCCTGTCCGGCGGCCCGGACTCGCTGGCGCTCACCGCCGTAGCGGCCCGACTGCGGGCCACCACCGCGCTGATCGTCGACCACGGCCTGCAACCCGACTCGGCGGCCGTCGCCGAAACCGCCCGAAGCCAAGCGGCCTCGCTGGGTTGCGTCGCGGCACAGGTTGTCCGCGTGCAGGTGGGCAATGCAGGGGGTCCGGAGGCGGCCGCCCGCGCTGCACGGTACGCCGCGCTGAGCGCACACCGCGACGGCCCCGTGCTGCTGGGCCACACGCTCGACGATCAAGCGGAGACGGTGCTGCTGGGCCTGGGCCGCGGCTCGGGCGGGCGCTCGCTCGCCGGGATGCGCCCGTACGACTCGCCCTGGTGCCGGCCGTTGCTGGGCGTGCGCCGCCGCGTGACCCATGCCGCGTGCCGGGAACTGGGCCTGACGCCGTGGCACGACCCGCACAACACCGACCGCCGCTTCACCCGGACCCGGTTGCGCCAGGAGGCGATGCCGCTGCTGGAGGAGGTGCTGGGCGGCGGGGTGGCCGAGGCGCTGGCCCGCACCGCAACGGCGCTGCGCGAAGACACCGACCTGATCGACACGCTCGCAGCCGAGGCGCTGCCGGGGGTGCGGACGGGCGCCGGGCTGCAGGCTCAGACCCTGGCCACGCTGCCCGACTCGGTTCGGCGGCGGGTGATCCGCGGCTGGTTGCTGGCGGGCGGCGCGTCCGGATTGACCGACAAGCAAATCCGCGGGGTGGACGCCCTGGTCACCGCCTGGCGCGGGCAGGGCGGAGTGGCGGTCGGCTCCGCGCTGCGCGGTGAGCGGCTGATCGCGGGGCGGCGCGACGGCGTGCTGACGATGTGGCGCGAACCGGTCCGATAGCCGCAACGTCGGCGCTGCCGTTGGTTCTTCGCCCGCCGGCATGGCACGCTGTGGTCGTGGCGCAGACCCCCGCGGCGATCACCCCCGCTGAGCCAGTGCAGCTTTACCCGGGGGACATCGAGTCGGTGTTGCTTACTGCGGAACAGATTCAGGCGCGTGTCGGCGAGCTCGGCGAGGAAATCGGCAGCCATTACCG